>JAIXWS010000076.1 GCA_027491165.1 Sphingobacteriales bacterium
GAACAGCTATTAAATGCTTTGCAACAAGAAGAAAAAAAGTTGCAAGAAAAAAACAAAAAACGGCATGGCACTCCCGTAAAAATGGAGAAAGATTGGTAATGGCTTAGGGAATAATCGCTAAAAATGAAACGGCATTTTTAGCTTCGGCAAACAACAAATCCAGGATACTCAGATTGGGCAAAAAATCCATCCGGTCTTCAAAAACCTGATGATATTTGGGGAAGCTAGCTTGTACAGAATCGTATTGATTGCTTCTGAAATGACTTCGAATATCCCTTTGGTTTGCATCATATTCCTTGTGGTAAGTACCAACATGTTCAAGTTGCCTTTTCTGGCCCAATAATTGCATGATAAGCTGTATCGAATCTTGGCTGAAAGCAATCAAATGCTCATACCTAGCGGTGAATATTTGTTGCAATTCCGGCTCAAAATATTGAAAATAGGGCGAACGATTATAGGCACTTTTAATACTACGCCAATGCTGTATCTGCCAATTACTGTCGTTGTCTATCAACACATCTTTCATTGGCTTGCGCTGTTGTCGGCCTTCTTTGATGGGAACACTAAGCGTTAAGGGACCTTTATCACTCGCGATCATATAGCGATTGCGAAAGCTCATCTTTTCAAAATGCTCTTCTGTATCGACCATCACCTTTTGTGCAGGCAATACACAAGACCACCAATAAATATTGGGAAAGGGAATCATGGGGCAAACGACTTCAGACATATGCATTTGAAAAAATAGTAAACAGTAAAAAACAGTACCTTGCAAAAAAATAATTCAATGACCTTAAGGGCAATTTTAGTGGGGATGCTCCTGTTGTTGTTGGCGCAAGCATCAAGCGCGCTGCAAGCAACTTCCATACATGGAGTCTTTTTTACCAAAAACAAAAAAGAGGCCACACTAATCCAAGCAAATATACAATTGAGCTGGCGAGTGCAAAACAGAAGTGTTCATTTTAAAAAAGATGCGCAGGGAAAATTTTACGCCGATCTAATCTGCATTATCAGACTCAGTAATGATACAGGCATTGTAAAAGAAGAAATTTTCAATATAAAAACACCCCCAAAAGCCACGGCCCAAGAGGCTTTTAACCAAATCATAGCCGATCAATACAGCTATCCTATACCTGTAGGAAATTACGACATTGAAATGGTCCTATATGAACAAGAATATAAAAATGAATTGTACCAATACAACCCCTCAATTGCAGTGACAACCAGTAATGGCAAGGATCCTTTCCTTTCAGACATACAATTATTAGATACCTTTTTTGCTTCTACAGCAAACACCATTTATAACCAAAATGGGATGCTCAACTTGCCGCTTAGCTCCAATTATATAGACGAAAAGAAAAACTTTATTCACTTCAATTTTCAAGTTGCTAGCCCATTAACCCAAACTACAGCTCATAAAATTTCCAGTTTTATTTCATTCAAACCCTATTCAACACCCTTACCCAATTATCAATTTACAGATAGTATAGCATCCAGCGAGGGCTCAATAAGCACGCTGTATCATAGTTTCGATTGCACTGAAATCAAGTCGGGGAACTATTATCTCAATGTCGTTTGCAAAAACGAAATTGACAGTGTAGTTGACAAAAAAACCCTGTTTTTTCAGCGATACAACACTTCAAAAATCAGCAGCAGCAAAGCAAAATTGGATACGGGCAAAACAACAATAGACACCAATAATACTAATCATCATGTACTTGATCTTACCAATACCTTTGTAGGGAAATATAACCCCAGCCAAGTTCATGCAATTCTAAAAATGCTCCTCTTAATTTGCGACCCTACGGAAGGTGCCAGTATCAATAGCTTTCTTAAAAAACCAGATGAATTGTACAGCAAATATTTCATTTACAATTTTTGGGAAAAACGGGACAAACTCAATCCAGATAAAGCCTGGAAAGCCTATACAGAGCGGATAAAAGAAGTGAATAAATTGTTTAAAGGTTCGGGGCAAGCAGGATTTGAAACAGACAGAGGCAGGATCTATATACAGTATGGCAAACCCAATGACCGCATTATTGTCAACAACGAATCGGGTGCACTACCCTACGAAATTTGGCAATACTTCTCTACAGAAAAACAAGGACAAGAAGGGGTATTTTTATTTTATAAACCTGGCCGCTCATTGGGCGATTATCAACTACTCCATGCTACCGTGGTAGGCGAAAGAAGGAACAACAATTGGAGAGCCTTATTGTATAACAATAGCATTACCGGATCGGGAAATTTTAATGCAGATTCGCAAGCCGAACAATATATTGGTAAAAAATAAACAGAAAAAAATGATTCATTTTTATAAATACCAAGGAGCAGGAAACGACTTTATTCTTATTGATAATCGACTGCAACAATTGCGCTTAAATACCCAACAAATTCATTTTTTGTGTGACCGAAAAATGGGTATCGGAGCGGATGGATTAATGCTCTTAGAAGAAGCCGATGCTCATGATTTTCGGATGGTCTATTTTAACGCCGACGGAAATGAAAGTACCATGTGTGGCAATGGCGGCCGATGCATCACTGCATTCGCGCAACATTTAGGAATTATAGAAAACAAAGCCTCCTTTAGCGCTATAGATGGCGATCACGAAGCCCGTTTCACTACAGAGGGCCTTATTGCCTTAGACATGAATGATGTCGACAATATAGCGCATTACGAAACGCATAGTATACTCAACACCGGCTCGCCACACTACGTAGTTTGGGCAAAGGATGTAGAGCATATAGATGTTGTTCCACAAGGAAGAGCCATTAGAAACCAAGAGGCATTTGCCCCAAAGGGCATCAATGTAAATTTTACCGCCCAGCTCAATAATGGATTATTTGTGCGCACTTATGAGCGCGGTGTAGAAGACGAAACCTTGAGTTGCGGCACCGGTGTAACAGCCGCTGCTATTGCTGCTACAAAAGATGCCTTAGGAGATTTTGAAACCTCGATCAAAACCCTTGGAGGCCCATTAAAAGTTTCCTTTACCAAAAACACAGCGACTAGCGCCATAAAGGTTGTCCTTACAGGTCCTGCACAATGGGTGTTTGAAGGCCATATAAATTTATAATTTTTCAAGTACCTTGCTTACTCATTCATCCTCAGCACTCCGATGACAAAAAAAGAACTCATTGAACAAATAAGACTCAAAAAATCGGTCCTTTGTGTAGGATTAGATACCGACTTGAGCAAAATACCCAGCCATCTTTTACAAGAAGCCGACCCCATGTTTGCTTTTAATAAAGCCATCATAGACGCTACAAAAGAGTACACCGTATCCTATAAAATCAACACCGCATTTTATGAGGCCTATGGCGAAAAAGGATGGCAAAGCTTAGCCAAAACCTTGGACTATATCCCTAAAAATATTTTTACCATAGCCGATGCCAAACGCGGCGATATTGGCAATACCTCTACCCAATATGCCAAAACATTTTTCGAAACTTACAATTTTGATAGCGTAACGATTGCACCCTATATGGGTAAAGACAGTGTTGTTCCCTTCCTGCAATTTGAAGGCAAATGGGGTATTGTTTTAGGCATTACCTCTAATGAAGGAAGTTTAGATTTTCAACATTTAATTGCAGACGGGAAACCGCTTTATGAGCATGTGTTGAACAAGGTAAGCACATGGGGCACTACAGACAATATTATGTTTGTAGTTGGGGCAACCCGCAAAGAGCAATTAGCAAAAGTGCGATCCATTTGCCCTGATCATTTCTTTTTAATTCCAGGTGTGGGTGCGCAAGGTGGAGATGTAGCCACCGTATGCGAAAACACGATGAATAAAGATGCAGGCATCTTGATCAATGTATCGCGTGGTGTTATTTATGTCAGTAATGGTCTTGATTTTGCCGAAAAAGCCGGCGAAGCCGCACAACAATACCAACAAGAAATGGCTGTTTATTTGTAGCTACCCCATTTATTTTTCCTAAGAAATGACGGAACAATTTTTTCAATTCATTTGGCAATATTCCTTGTACGATGGATCCAATCTGATGAGCACATCGGGCGAAAAAATAGTAGTACAGTTTCAAGGCAAATTAAATAACCATGCGGGCCCCGATTTTGAAGAAGCCAAAATCCGAATCGAAGACACCTTACTCGTCGGCAATGTCGAGTTGCACCTCAAAACAAGTGATTGGTACAAACATGGACATCAACACAATAAAGCCTACGACAATATTATCTTGCATATTGTTCTGGAAAATGACTTAGAATCCATAGAAGATA
>JAIXWS010000125.1 GCA_027491165.1 Sphingobacteriales bacterium
ATTTTGATGCGCTTCATCCAGCAGGTTCAGATATAAGTGAATATTTCAAGTTGCTTAAGCAAGCCACGCCATCTGCTAACATTTCGAAAATATCGATTGCAGAAGCGATTGCCCAACTCGCTGTAGTAAGCTATTCCAGCAATACTATGCTGCCATTATATCTAGACAAAATACCAGAACTTGCCAACACAAAGCTTCAATTTGAAATTGTTGCTGAGTTTGGGGCGAATAAGATTTTAAAAGATACCACTTCATTCATCAGGCTTTACTAATTTGGATACAGCACTCAAAAATCTGCTCAAGCAAAAGGCGGTACAATACAATCAAGTGGCTTTTATAGCCAAAGATCCGATTGTGGTTCCGCACCGATTTGCGAAACGGCAAGACATAGAAATTGCTGGTTTTTTTGCCGCTATATTGGCTTGGGGAAACCGTACGAGCATCATCAATAGTGCCAACAAATTGATGGCTTGGATGGATGAAGCTCCGCATGAATTTATGTTGCGTCACGAGGAAAGTGATTTAAAAAAGATGCTGTCATTTGCACACCGCACCTTTAATGCTACCGATCTCTTTTACTGTATGGCCTTTTTCAAATTTCATTATAGCCAATACCATAGCCTAGAAGACGCCTTTGTGCCTCAGCAAAAATATACTGAGCTCAATACAGAGCAAGCTTTGGTTCATTTCCACAATTACTTTTTTAGCCTCGATGATTTTCCGGAGCGGACTAAAAAACATATAGCCACTCCTGCACGAAAATCGGCTTGTAAAAGGTTAAACATGTACCTCCGCTGGATGGTGCGCAAAGACAAGATGGGTGTTGATTTTGGGCTTTGGCAAAAGATCAGTCCTGCTCAATTGATTTGCCCCTTGGACGTGCATGTAGCCAATGTGGCCCATCGATTTGGATTATTGCCTAATACCAACTCTAATTGGCAAAATGCACTAGCCCTCACCGAACAGCTAAAGACTTTGAATGAAAAAGACCCTGCTGTGTATGATTATGCCTTGTTTGGTTTGGGCGCAGAGGAGCGGTTTGGAGGACTATAGTTTTTACGCAAAAATTTTTTGCCTGCCCCACAATTAAGCATTAAAAATTAACCATTCATCATTGCCTTATGCTTGCAAATTGCATGTGTTATGCTTTCAATTTTGCTTACCTTCGTCTCTTAATATTTTTTGCCGCGTGTCCGACATTATCAATCTCCTTTCTGATCATATTGCCAACCAAATTGCTGCCGGCGAGGTAATCCAGCGCCCTTCTTCGGCTGTCAAAGAATTGTTGGAAAATGCCGTGGATGCTGGTGCTACAGAGATTCAATTGGTGATTAAGGATGCAGGGAAGGAGTTGATTCAAGTAATCGATAATGGCAAAGGCATGTCGCCCACCGATGCACGGATGAGTTTTGAACGGCATGCTACTTCTAAAATCCAAAAAATAGAAGACCTCTTTACCATTCGTACTATGGGTTTTCGTGGTGAGGCTTTGGCCTCCATGGCGGCGGTTGCCCAAATGGAGATGAAAAGCCGCAGGGTAGAGGATGAAGTAGGTACTCATATTATTATTGAAGGCTCTGAGGTCATTAGTCAAGAGCCTTGTGCTGCCGCTATCGGCACCAATATCCAATTGAAAAACCTGTTTTTCAATGTGCCTGCTCGGCGTAATTTTCTCAAAAGCAATACCAGTGAATTGCGCAATATTGTAGATGAATTTACTCGAATCGCCTTAGCGTATCCTGCCATTGCCTTCCGTTATTTTAATAATGGAACAGAACAATACCACCTTCCTATTGCTAGTCTAAAAGCCAGGATTATAGCGCTTTTTGGCAATAGTTACGACAAGAAATTAGTACCTGTGTCGGAGCAAACCGATTTTTTAACGATTCACGGATTTGTAGGCAAACCCGATGCAGCGACGAAAACAAGAGGGATGCAATATTTTTTCCTCAACAACCGATTTATTCGCAGCAATTACCTTCATCATGCCTTGGTGCAGGCCTATGATGGATTGATACCCAAAGAGCATTTTCCCTCTTATTTTTTGTTTCTGGAATTGGACCCTGCCAAAGTGGATGTCAATGTGCATCCTACCAAACAAGAAGTGAAATTTGAAGATGATCAATTGATGTATGCTTATTTGAACGCCTCGGTAAAACATGCTTTGGCCCGCAACAATATTGCCCCTTCATTAGATTTTTCTTTGAGTCCTGATATCCAACAATTGCCTTCGGTGCAATTGCCCCAGAGCTCTAAAGATATGGATAGAGTGGCTTCGGGCTATTTAAGCAATAGTTTTTCACAAAAAAATCAAGCTCATTTTATAGATAAGAAAGATGGATTGATTCGTTGGAAAGAGGTGTATGAAATAGCGGGTAGCATTCCTGAAAAGCATTTGACCCAAGCAGAAATCCAAGCACATAACCCTAGCCAAACGGTTCAAAAATCTGCCCTCAGTGGGGGCGCTGCCAAGCAAAATATATTGTTGGTGCAAGGCACGATGTTGGTGACAACCGTCAAGTCTGGCCTCATGTATATCCATATTCGGCGCGCACAAGAGCGTATTTGGTATGAACGTTTGATGAGCCAATGGGAAGATGGGAAGACCGCTTCACAAAGGGTTTTATTTCCTTTGAATTATGAAGTCATGCCCCAAGATGAGGCCTTGTTACTTTCTTTATTGCCCGATATGTCCCGCATTGGTTTTGACATTAGTCATTTTGGTAAAAACACTTTTGTGGTGCAAGGTATCCCCTCGGGGATGACCGCTGGAGAAGAAAAAAACATCTTGGATGAACTATTAGAACACAGCAAAAACGAAAGCAATAAAGCATTAGAAGTGAATGCCCATTCCCTGCTCGTCAAAATTGCTCAGCGTATGGCCTCGCTACAAACCGATTATAGCCAAGCCGAGAATCAGCAAGCACTGATTGATGAGTTATTTGCTTGCAGTCAGCCAGAATTTAGCCCGAAGGGCAAAAAGATTTTTGGGGTAATGCCCAAAGATGATTTGGATGCTTTGCTGGCTTAAGCTTTGCCGCATTTTATCGATATCCAATTATCACGTGTATATACACCTTGCAGTTCAAATCCTGCTGCTAGAGCGGCTTCGCACACCATCGTTTCATCCTCTGTCAATAATCCGCTCATCAATAAAGTGCCGCCCTTCTGCAGCATCGCTAACATTTGGGGCATATAAGCCAGTAATATATGGCGGTTGATGTTGGCCAAAATGATATCAAAAGTTTCGGCAATAGCTTCGATGCTATCCATGCTCACGCTGATGTTGTGGCAATGATTCAGGCCTATATTTTCTAGGGTATTTTCAAAAGACCATTCGTCATTATCAATAGCCACAATACGCTTTGCACCTAATATTTCGGCTAGGATGGCCAATACACCGGTACCTGTACCGAAATCAAATACCGACTTATTTGTAAAATCCAGGTCTTGCATTTGTGCTACCATCAAATGCGTGGTGGCATGATGTCCGGTGCCAAAAGACATTTTGGGCGTGATGATGACCTCATGTGGCGTAGTGATGGGCAAGCTGTGAAAATGCGCCCGAATAGTGCAAAAGTCATTGATGATCACAGGCTCGAAATCGGACTCCCACTGGGCATTCCAATTGGTAGGTGCAATCGTTTCTATACTACTACTTAATCCAAATTCCTGCAAGATGGATGCCACCGCATCTGCTTGATAATCGGCTTCCGAAACAAATGCTTTAAGCGATGTTTCTTCTTCTTCAAAACCTTCTACCCCCACTTCGCTCAGCGCGGC
>JAIXWS010000047.1 GCA_027491165.1 Sphingobacteriales bacterium
CATTTGGGTACATTGGAAAATCAAGCTGCCATTATTTGGGAATCAAACAACCCTAAAGAACAACATCGGGTATTAACCTATCGTGATTTATATAATAGGGTTATTCAATTTGCTCATGTGCTCAAAAATAATGGCGTACAAAAAGGCGACCGCGTTTGTTTGTATATGGGTATGGTGCCTGAAATGGCCATTGCTATTTTGGCATGTGCTCGGATTGGGGCAGTGCACTCGGTGATATTTGGGGGCTTTAGCGCGCAGAGTATTGCCGATAGATTGCAAGATGCACAAGCGGCATTTGTCATTACTTGTGATGGTGCTTATAGAGGCCCAAAAGAAATACCCCTGAAAAGCGTAATTGATGACGCCTTGGTACAATGCAAATTTGTAAAAAGAGTGATTGTATTGATGCGCACACATACACCCATCAGTATGATTAAGGGTAGGGATGTGTGGTGGGAAGATGAAGTTGAAAAGGTAGAAATGATGGGTAATCCCGATTGTCCTGCAGTAGAAATGGACGCAGAAGACCCTTTGTTTATTTTGTACACTTCAGGATCTACAGGTAAACCCAAGGGGGTAGTGCATACTACAGCAGGATATATGGTGTACACTACCTATTCATTTGTCAATGTATTTCAATATAGGCCAGGTGATGTACATTTTTGTACTGCAGATATTGGTTGGATTACTGGTCATAGCTATATCCTTTATGGCCCGCTCTGTGCTGGAGCTACCACTTTAATATTTGAAGGGGTGCCCACTTGGCCTGATGCAGGTCGTTTTTGGGATGTAGTAGATAAGCATAAAGTCAATGTTCTATATACAGCCCCTACAGCCATTCGTAGCTTGATGGCTTTTGGAAATGAACCATTGCAGGGTAAAGATTTAAGTTCCTTAAAAGTATTGGGTTCTGTTGGTGAGCCCATTAATGAAGAGGCTTGGCATTGGTTTGATGAAAAAATTGGTAAACAAAAATGCCCTATCGTAGATACTTGGTGGCAAACGGAAACCGGTGGCATTATGATTTCGAATATGGCAGGAATTACGCCATCTAAAGCCTCTTATGCCACATTGCCTTTACCAGGCATCCAGCCAATTTTGGTAGATGAACAAGGCAAAGAAATTGAAGGCAATAATGTTAGCGGCAATTTGTGCATCAAGTTTCCTTGGCCCGGTATTTTGCGCACGACCTATGGCGACCATGAGCGTTGCCGAACCAATTATTTTGCCACTTACGAAAATCTATATTTTACCGGTGATGGTTGCTATCGCGATAATGAGGGTAATTATAGAATCACCGGTAGGGTAGATGATGTACTCAATGTGAGTGGGCATCGTATTGGTACTGCCGAAGTGGAGAATGCGATTAACATGCATGCGGGTGTAATAGAAAGCGCAGTGGTCGGTTATCCGCACGATATAAAAGGTCAAGGTATTTATGCTTATGTAATTTTTGAAAATACCCACGATGATGAAAACCTCACTAAGTTAGACATCATTCAAACCGTATCAAGGGTGATCGGCGCTATTGCCAAGCCCGATAAAATTCAATTTGTCCAAGGTTTGCCCAAAACAAGAAGTGGAAAAATTATGCGCCGCATTTTGCGCAAAATTGCCGAAGGCGAAACGGACAATTTGGGCGATACCTCTACCTTGTTAGATCCTTCGGTGGTCGATGAAATTAAAGCAGGGAAAATCTAACTTTACATTAAAAAGCAACATAGCGGCTATTAAGTAACAACGATAGTTGCTTTTTTAAATTACCTTTAGACTGATTTTTGCTTATTTTTACATCTTGAAGTATTTATGCTTTTTATTGGCTTTTGTAGTGCTGACATTGTCGGTTCAGCCCGTTTGCGCTAGTACATCAACCACCGATACTTGCTGCAATGAGTCTTCTTGCTCAGACAGTGATTGTAGTTCGGACTCCGAAAATAATCATGGTTGTACCGGAGTATGTAATCCTTTTCAATCTTGCAATTGCTGTGTTTTCAGTGCAATGCCATCCCCACTTTCCTTCTTTTTTGTCAAAGCTTTGGTTTTTTATATTGATCCCGCCTGGGGCTTTTTTCGTTGCCCTTCAGTTCAAGCACCCGTATTGTCTTTCTGGCAACCCCCTAAAATAGTTTAATCATTTCTATTTAAGACAGTTCAGTTGGCATCTTCAATAGAAGCCAGCAGATTTATTTATTCATTTTGCTCCATTTTGTTTTTGATAAAAGCATAATGCGGCCTTAAATATGTATACCATGACTCCATTTATTACAAGCATTTACATTAGTACAGTTTTTTTATTCTTTTCCTCTTCTACTTCAGCTATTGCACAAACAGTCGACAGTCTAAAAGTTGCCACTATCAAAGTGAAAAATCTTCACTGTAACAACGATATGCCTACTATTAAAAAGCGTTTACATAATCAGGAAGGTATTGAAGAAGTGCGTTTTACTCCAATTGAAGCACATGTTTCCACCTTTACTATAAGCTATCATAGTTCGGCTACCAATCAGGCGAATATTGAAAAAGCAATCGAGGCAACTCCCGGATGTGATGATCCATTAGCGCGGCCCTATAAAGTGAAAAAAGAGTCAAACCACAAAAAGAAAAATAATGAATAAGCCTACAGCTTTTTTTATACTGCTCTTGCTGTCATTATCCTTTAGTATTCAGGCACAAGTGTTGAAAGGTAAATTGTTTGGTTTGGTGGATATGGAAAAAGAGATTTTACCAGGAGCTTATGTTCAAAGTATAGCAACAGGAGAGATAGTTCAAGTCAATGAAAATGGTGTTTTTGAATTGCCTTGGGCCAATATTGCTGACAAAAGAATTATCGCTTCTGAAGCCGGTTTTATTACTGACACTGTTGATGTTGGCGACAAGTTATACCTCAGTATTGTTTTGCGACCGGCAGCCAAATCCTTAAAAGGCATCACGGTAAAAGATACCCGCGCAGCTTATCTTTCAACTAATGCGATTAAAACAGAGGTTATCAATCAGCGTGAATTATCAAAAGCAGCTTGTTGCGATTTGGCTGGGTGTTTTGGCACTCAGGCTTCTGTTCAGCCCCAAGTAACCAATGTATTGACCAATGCTCAGGAGTTGCGCATTTTGGGCCTTTCGGGTGTGTATAATCAGCTATTAGTAGATGGATTGCCTATGGTTTCGGGCGCTGCCTATACTTATGGCGTCAGTACTTATCCGGGTAGTATTGTACAGAATATTTATGTATCGAAAGGGACGAATTCTGTATTGCAAGGTTTTGAAAGCATTAGTGGACAAATTAATGTGGAAACCACAGCTCCCGATAAAGCTGAGTTGCTATACCTCAATGGCTATGTCAATAGTTTTGGCGAAGCCCATCTAAATGTCAATATTGCTAGTTCATTAGGTAAGAAAAAGAAATGGCATAGCCTGCTTGCTCTTCATCATGTTCAGCCTGCTGGTAAAGTTGATGGCAACAAAGATGGATTTCTAGATTTGCCTCAGCTTACCCGTTATATGGCCTTCAATAAATGGAAATACGGCAACGAAAACCAGAAAGGTTATTCAATGCAGATTGGATTAAGATTGGTTGATGAAAAAAGACTGGGAGGGCAATTGGCTTTTGAAGCAGATAAGGATAAGGGAAGTAATAAGATTTATGGCCAAAGTGTCCATTTTACGCAACCGGAGCTATCTGTAAAGTCTGGTTTTCGATTTTCCCAAAGCCACGCAGTTGTACTGGCTATTTCAGGATTTATGCATCATCAAAATTCTTGGTTTGGTATCACAAGGTATCAAGCACAGCAACAATCTGCTTATGCCAACCTGCAACATGAATGGCAATGGCATAGAACTCATTCGGTTAAATATGGTTTTAGTTATCGGTATCAGCGACTAAAAGAGATAGTTGGTTTTTCTGACAATCAACTAATGCGCACGTTTAACGGCCAATACCAAACCAATCTTGACGTACCGGGGGGCTTTGTTGAAAACAGCTTCCGATGGCGTGATGAAAAAACTGTTTTAATTACGGGTGCAAGAATTGATAAACACCAGCAATGGGGTACTTATGTTACTCCCCGAACGATGCTCAAATACGCACTTAACAGTCGCCATACATTTAGGGCATCAGTTGGTTCGGGTTGGCGTCAAGTCAATTTGTTTAGCGAGCAGATCAATTTGTTGGTTGGCTCCCGCGATGTGCTATTTATGGAACCTTTGAAACCTGAAGAAGCTATTAATTGGGGTATTAACCATACTTATCGTTTTGAGTTTGATAACAGCACCGGAACTTTAAGCGCTGATTTTTATAGTACGCGTTTCAGCAATCAATTCTTTCCAGATTATGATGCAGACCCAACAAAAATTCTGATTCATAATTTTACAGGGATCTCACGCTCCAACGGTTTGCAGGTAGAAGCTTCTTTGGTGTTTTATAAACAATTGGAGTTTCGGGCAGCTTATAATTATTTGGATGTGTATCGGATACAAAATGGGCAGAAAGTGTTGCTTCCATTTAATCCACACAATCGTCTAATGGCAGCCCTTTCCTACCGCAGTAAGGATAATAAATGGCAGGGAGATGTGAATGCTCATTGGTTTGATAAAATGAGATTGCCTAATACAGCTTCCAATCCGGCCGAGTATAGAAGAGCTGATTTTTCTGTGCCCTATGCCACCTTTAATGCGCAAGCTACTTATCGTTGGAAAAGTTTGGACTTGTATGCTGGCTGCGAAAATATCTTTAAATACCTTCAGCCCAATCCCATTATTAGTGCCAGCAATCCATTTGGTCCTTACTTTGATTTGTCTTCGGTTTGGGGCCCAACTCGTGGCCGTGAATTTTATTGGGGTATCCGATTCAAAGTTCAATAGAGCATAGTAAAAGCGCCCAAAGCAGATCAATGTTTTGGGCCTTTTATAGCTCGTTTTAGTAGATTTAATGAATGATTTTTTTTATTGCTTGTTCATCCACATAGGTTTTGATTTCAAAACTTCTTTGTGGATGGGGCAAGCTTGAATATGGGCACCAGGCAAATACCCGATGCTCATCAAGAATTCGCCCACTATTTCGCCACCTGTAAATTTGAATGTCTTCTTGAAAAGCTTTACCCATTCTTCTTTTGTTTTGGGATGATGATGGCTCAACCAATTTTCAAAAGAGCCAAATTCTTGTTGCAGTTGAAGGATTGCTTTCGCATTTTCTATGGCTGCATTGACCTTTAGTTTGTTTCGGATGATACCGGCATCGCCTAATAGACGTGCTCTATCTTTTTCGCTATAGGCTGCAATTTTTTTGATACTGAAATTGCTGTAAGCATTTCTAAAAGAGGCCTCTTTTTTGAGGATGGTTTCCCAGCTTAATCCTGCTTGGTTGATTTCCAGAATCAATCGTCCGAAAAGCTCATCATCATTGTGTATGGGATAGCCGTAGCGCTTATCGTGATAGTTTTTATGAAGCAATTTTCGGTCTTCAGCTTGCATGCTTTCTATGGCTTGACAATAGGACATGTTTCTTTTTTTAATAGAGATTATTAGCTCGAATGTACTGTCAAAAAAATCATTAAACAGAAGGAGGCTAATTTTTTCTGTCACGAAAGAAATGCAGGGCCAATAATCATCATGGATCTGCTTAAGACCTAATTTCTAATGGACGGTTTACATTCTAAACAGCATCGCTAATATGATTCTTGTTTCGGAGCGCACAAGATCCGGGCGCCAGTTTGGGTCAAGTGTAGTAGTGTTCAATCCTGTTTGTGAGCTTACCCCGCCGCGGCCCGCAAAATAGGGAACACTTGATGCTCGATGTACTATTTCGGCTCGAAAAGTAATACTTTGGTTGGGCATCCAATCAATATTGGATGAGCAATCCCATGCCTTAAATTGGTCGCCAGCATTGGCGGAAAAGGGATAGGCTCCTGCTGTTTTTGTGGGGTCATTAGGGTTTGGTAATGGACTAGCTTGGCCTGTAGGATACAATATTAAATAACGACCTGGATTGGTCATTATACCTCCACCAATTGTCCAAGCAAATTTATTTTTTCCAAACCATATACGGTTATAGATCATTGCCGAGGCAAAATACTGTGCAGGACCTTTGCTTGTACTGCCATCAGTAAATCCATTCACGCCGCCTCCTTTTTCAAAGCCAAAATCAGCTGTTAGGGAAAGTGCCATTTTGTTGATGCCCGAGTGTTTATCACCATTATAATATTTATACAACAAACTATTGTCTGAATGAAAACGCTTGCGCTGGGGGATTCCAGCAGCATCTGTTCCATAATAGTTGTTTGTTAGTATTTTGAAGTTGTTATTGGGCATCCAAGTGATATTGCCCCCAAATCCGGGCATACTATTGAATTTGCCATAGCTCTGCCAGCCATTCACTATCCAAGGTTCTATTTTCAATGTTTTACTAGGGAAGATCTGGACCCTTATGCCGTTAAAAAACCAAGGGGTATTATCGGAGGTAAATGATGCTTGGTATTCCCAGTTTTCGGCTTGGTAATAAGAGTTGAGTCCGATATAAGACATAAACATGCCCGCGTCAATATTAATACCATACCATTTCTGGATATGATATCCTGCATATGCTTCGCTAAGGTATCGATACGCATTGGCCAAATCATATTGACCTCGGTAGGGACTAAAATCGTTTCGGGGTACTAGGGTACTGCGTGTGCCAAATTGTGTCATCAAGCGGGCTCTTGCGCCCTCATAGTAAAAGTCGCCACCAAAATGCAAGGCAGAAAGCTGTATTTCATTATGTCTTGCCAAAGCTGTAGAACCCACAACAGTATTATCTATAGGGTTGTTGAACGAGTAGTTATAATTGACATCGATTAAAATGCTCGGTATAAAATGTTTCATTTTGTGGAACACAGACGAATCGCGTCGGTCACTTCCATTTTGCCATGTGGCATCTATACCCTCGAAGGGTATTTTTTCGGTTGTTTCTTGTGCAAATGTTATTAAGTTAGAAAAGGATAGCACTAGGCTGAGCATTATTTTTTTCATTTGATTTCTTTGTGTATGCAAAGGTCAACTGAAGCCAAATGATAGAATATAAAGATTAGCTCGAGGACATAAAGATTTTATAAAGGAGGCTAACTAGGCAAATCGGTAGCCCACACCACTTTCAGTGAGGATATGCTTGGGTTGATTAGGATTCTCCTCAATTTTTTTGCGTAGCTGTGCTACAAACACCCGCAGGTATTGGGTTTCGCTTTGGTAACTTAGGCCCCAGATTTCTCTTAAAATATACTGGTGGGTCAATACCTTTCCTTGGTAGCGCATCAATAGTGCCATCAAATTATATTCGGTAGCCGTAAGTTTTACAATGATATTATTGCGCTTCACAATACGTGATACCAGATCTATTTCAATATCTGCACATACGATATTAGCATCATTGTTTTCTGTTTCTCCTCTACGAATTGACGAACGAATACGAGCCATAAGCTCTGCTGTTCTAAAGGGCTTTGTAAGGTAGTCACTTGCGCCATTGTCCAATGCTTTTACAATATCTTCTTCATTATCCAAAGCAGAAAGGATTATAATAGGCTTCTGATACCAATCTTTTAATTGATGCAAAACATCTTGCCCACTAATATCGGGTAGGCCAATGTCTAACAATATTAGGTCTGGCGGATGATTAGCTGCCATAATGATGCCTTCTTTTCCATTTGATGCTTCGCGCACCTTATAGCCATTGCTTTCTAAGGCAATTTGCAGTAACTTCCGTATGGCTGCTTCGTCGTCTATTATTAGTATCTCTGTTTTATTCATTTTTGAGCTTGGCTAAATGTGAAACTTCGGCAGGAATACTAATCGTAAATTTTGCACCATTTGCATTGCTGTTTTCTAAAAAAATCTCTCCACCATGCGCTTCAATAAAACCTTTTACAATGGAAAGGCCCAAGCCAGTACCTCCTGTTTTTGAGTTGGGAAGCCGGTAAAATTTATCGAATACAAAATCAATGCTTTCTTTTGGGAAGCCCGAACCATTATCTTCTATAACAATGAATAATTGGGTATCTGTATATGCTGTGCTTATGTTAATTTGTGTTCCCTCAGCTGTGTGTGTAGCCGCATTATGAAGTATGTTGAAAATGGCTTGACCTAATATTCCAGCATCTATTTTAAACAAGGGGAATATTGGATTTTCTTTAAAAATAATGGGGTGGCTTGGTGCATTTTCTAGTTTTGAAATAGTTAGATAGATTAACTCATTGATATCGCTCCAATCTTTTTTTAATTGCAAAAAGCCACTTTCGAGACGGCTTATATTGAGTAGATTTTCTACCTGTCCGTTCAATCGAATACTGGCTCTGTCTATTTGGTGGAGCAGGCTCTCTTTATTGCTATTCGATAAATGAATATTCTTGTCTTGTAAGGTGTCTATTGCCCCGATAATGGTGGCAATTGGGGTTCTCAATTCGTGCGATAAAGAATTCAGTAGGGTATTGTACAGTTTGATGGTTTTTTCCTTTTCTGCTTTATCTCTTGCCTTCGATTCTGCTTTTTTAATTTTGGCACTCAATACCGCACTGAGTAGGGCAATGACAAAGTACATTAGAAAAAGAAAGCTGTCTTCCGTATTGCTTATGATTAATGTAAAGGTTGGAGGGATAAAAAAGAAATTCCAAATTAATGCACTCAATATTGCTGCACATAAAACAGGCTTAATATCGAATAGCATGGCAAGTAAGGATACTGCCAGCAATAAGATGTAGGCCACCACTTTATAACCGATATATGTAGTGCCCGCATAACACAATATCGACAATAGCAAGACCAATCCAATGCTGCCGCCATATTGAATTTTATTATTGTATTTGTTTTTTTTCACAGCTTTGTATACTTAGCGTAAAATTACAAGGCTTTGTATAAAGATTTTGTAAAGAAAAAACACAACTTCGCCTTGCTTGTTGCTTATGGGCCTGAAATCTTTTTTGAGGAGTTGTTTTTTGAAAATCTCCATCAATAGTATTTAAATTTTGTGATGAGAAATATTTAAACATATTGTTTCTAAAAAAGATATCAAGTTTCATCTTTCTTTGCTTTTGGTAATCTTAATATTTGGCAATTTTGTTTTTTAGACTTGACTATTAACATTGTATCTGTTTGGTGGTCTTTATCCTTTTGAATAATGTGCTTGTCAAAATCTACCAAGCCATTTTTCTTATAAAAATTATTGCAATTGGATTTTTCTCCTAAAGGCCCAAACAAAGAAATTTGGCGACTTTATGTTGTGTCAATTCAGTTGTTTTTTCAAAAAGCAATTGCCCAACCTTTTTCCAAAAAATTCTTTAGAGAGATAAATTCGCTCAATTTCAATTGAATTACTCCCTTTAAGTTCTGTTGGTGATTTTTCAGAATTGACTTTTAAAAATCCAATTATTTTTTTATCGATTGTAGCAAAATAAATTGCTGCGTTTTGATCATTCAGTTCGGTTTTTATTTTGTTAGCCGAAAAGCCATTTCCCAGAAAGCTTGTTATGTTTTCCTCATTGTTGCATTCCGATAAGGTCTCATAAAAAGTTTGTCAGCCAATTTTTTGTAGTTGGTCAACGTCAAGTATTGTTGCTTATACAATGTCGATATTTTCTTTTATTTCCTTTGTTAAGTGTGTTGTTGTAGCGCGTCAATATTCAGGAATACGCAACACTAGGATGACGGCTACTTCTTACAAAGTAAAAATACTCAATCCTATTCTCCATTTTTATTGTGCAATCAATACCGGTATTTTCACTTTATGTCTTAACGAATTGACGGTTTCGCCAAAGATAATATCCATCAGATTATGATGGCCGTGACTACCTACAATCAACAAGTCTGCTTGTTCTTCACTAACAATTTGGGCAATGGCTTTCACTCGATTTTTAAAACCAATTTTGCCTTCAGCTTTTAAGCCTTTGGCCACAAACAAACTCAGGTAATGCTCCATTATTTTTTGGTCTTCCTGGGTTTCATGATCTTGAGCCTCCTCACCAATAGCCTTTGCCGAAGCGCTTTCTACAATATGAATGAGGGTAAATTTTGTATCGGGCTCGGCTAGTTTTATAGCATAGGCAATAATTTCTTTGTCGTTAATGCCAAAGTCTAGGGCTAAAGCAATTTTAGTAAATGATTTGGTGGCCATATTGTCCAAGCTATCCAACTCATGCTGGTGCATATTGATGTTATGTTGCTTTCTGTTTTTAAGAAAGAGTGGATAGAATGTTGTGATGAGCAGCAAGAGGATAAAGCCGCTCACAAATAATACCGTCAAGGCTTTGATCGTCCAATTGTCAGTACCTGAAATCCAATCTTGACCACTTTCAAATAATTGCCACAGATTCAATGCAATGATGATACTGGCTACTAACCAACTGAGTATTTTGATTTTGGTCCCAATCGCAAATTCGCCCATGCGCACTTTGTCGCTCACAAAATGGATGAGTGGAATAATGGCAAAAGCCAATTGCATGCTCAAAATAACTTGGCTAAAAATGAGCATCGAGTCTACCTCTTTGTCTCCAAAATAGGCAATGACAATAATGGCAGGAATAACAGCGAGTAAGCGGGTAAGGAGTCGGCGAATAAGGGGGTTGATGCGCAATTGCAGATAGCCTTCCATTACAATTTGTCCCGCCAAGGTGCCGGTCACAGTAGAGCTTTGTCCCGCAGCGATGAGGGCGATGGCAAATAAATGAGACGACCATTTATTACCCAACATGGGTGATAAAAGTTTATGTGCTTCTTCCATAGAAGCCACTTCGTGCAATCCTGCTTTATAAAATACTGCTGCTGCCAATACCAATATGGCGGCATTGACAAAAAAGGCGAGGTTGAGTGCAATAGCCGAATCGATGACATTGTATTTGATGGCCTGTAGGATAGACTTTCGGTCTGTTCCTGTTTTGCGGGTTTGTACCAATGCCGAATGGAGGTACAAATTATGGGGCATCACCGTGGCACCAATAATTCCAATGGCAATATACAAAGCGGCTTTGCTTGGAATGTGGGGTACAAATCCTTTGGCAATGTCGGCTAGTGGTGGTTGCACATACATCATCTCTACCCAAAAACACAAACCGATGATGGCTACTAAGGCGATGATAAAAGCCTCTAATTTGCGGATGCCTAAGCGTTGCAAATAGAGTAACAAAAATGTATCGAGAATGGAAATGGAAACACCCCACAGTAATGGAATGTCTAATAATAAATACAAGCCAATGGCCATTCCGAGTACCTCGGCGAGGTCGCATGCGGCAATAGCCAATTCGGCCAAAATATATAGGATGAAATTGATGCTACGGGGATAATAATAACGATTGCATTGGGCTAAGTCTCTCCCTTGCACAATACCTAGTCGAGCACTCAATGATTGTAAGAGTAAAGCCATGAGGTTGCTCATCAGCAAAACCCAAATGAGAGAATAGCCAAAAGCACTACCACCTGCAATGTCGGTAGCCCAATTACCTGGATCCATATATCCTACCGATATAAGGTAGGCCGGACCAAAAAAAGCCAATATCCTACGCCATCCCTTTCGCTTATTGCTTGGGTCAATACTTTGATGGACATCACTAAGGGATTTATCGGCTGCTTCGTGGCTCATGTAAGATTACTGAATCATTTGTTACAAAACTAAGGTTTTAAAAGATAGATTAGTCTAACAATTTTTCGCTTTCCTTTATTGTTTTATAGTTAAAAGAAATTTTATAGGCTTAAAAAAAATGAGCTGCCACAAGAAATAAGTGCCGACTTTTGCATCTTCATTTCAATAAATCAATTTTCCTTTGAAATTACTCTTAAACTATCTGAGCAAATACAAATCGCTCATTTTTATAGCTCTTTTGTTGGCCACCATTAACCAAGTTTTTTCCTTGCTTAATCCTTATATATTGGGGCATTACATTATTGATAAATATGGTAAGCAGCCTGAAAAATGGACCGAGCAACAATATATTTCAGGGGTATTGGCTGCAGTCGGTATGGTGATTGGGGTGGCCATGGTGAGTCGCATTGCCAAGGCTTTTCAAGACTATACAGTGAATGTGATTATCCAAAAATTTGGTGCCAATTTATACACTGATGGCCTTCGTCATGCCTTGCGTTTGCCTTATCAAGATTTTGAAGATCAAAGAAGCGGCGAAACGCTTTCGGTTTTGCAAAAAGTGCGTACCGACTGCGAAAAGTTCATATCTAATTTTGTGAATGTACTTTTTGTAACGATTGTAGGTATTGTGTTTGTGATGGTCTATGCCTTTACACTGCATCCCATGTTACCGCTTATTTATTTTATTGGTGCGCTAATCTTGGGCTGGCTTACTAGTGTCTTGAGCAAAAAAATAAAATTTATTCAAAAAGGCATCGTTAAAGAAACCAATGCTTTGGCCGGCTCTACCACAGAATCTTTGCGCAATATTGAATTAGTAAAGAGTCTTGGCCTTACCCAACAAGAGATCCGTCGATTGAATGCCACTACTTTTAAAATTTTGAAATTGGAATTGAGCAAAGTAAAAAGCATTCGCACCATAAGCTTTGTGCAAGGCACATTTGTCAATTTGTTGCAGCAAATTATTATGTTTTCGCTCTTGTATTTTGTCTTTCATAAAGTACTCTCTATTGGGCAATTAATGACCATGCATTTTTATTCCTTTTTCATTTTTGGTCCACTACAAGAATTGGGAAATGTAATTCTATCTTACCGCGAGGCCGAGGCTTCGCTCGAAAATATTCAAACACTTTTCGCACGACCTGTGGAAGAAATACCAGCAACACCCAAACCGATTCATCAAATTGCAACTCTACGTTTTGATCATGTCGGCTTTCAGCACCAAACAGCTAGCCATCCAGCAATAGAGACTATTTCCTTCGAAATTAAAAAGGGTGAAACGGTCGCTTTTGTGGGTCCATCAGGTTCGGGAAAAACGACCCTTGTAAAACTGTTGGTGGGACTGTATCCTCCTGGAAAGGGCGAGATTTATTACAATGGCATCAATGGAAAAGAAATCGATTTTGATGAATTGCGTCATCAAATTGGTTTTGTAACCCAAGACACCCAATTGTTTTCGGGAACCATCAAGGAGAATTTACTCTTTGTAAATCCTCAAGCCACCGATACCCAAATAGAGGATGTACTCCAACGTTCGGCTTGTTACAATATTCTGAATAGGGCAGATAAGGGCATTGATACCGTGATTGGTGAGGGTGGTTTGAAATTGTCGGGTGGCGAAAGGCAGCGTTTGTCTATTGCTCGAGCCTTATTGCGCCAGCCCCAATTGATGATTTTTGATGAGGCTACTTCAGCATTAGATTCACTTACCGAAGAAGAAATTTCTCAAACCATTCGTCAAATCACCGATCAGCGCGAACATATTACCGTGATGATTGCCCACAGGCTATCGACGATTATGCACGCTGATAGGATAGTCGTGCTGGAAAAAGGGAATATTGCCGAGATGGGCACCCATAGCCAATTATTGGAAGAAAAAGGTTTGTATTATGCCATGTGGCGTCAACAAATAGGCGAACGTAAATAAAGATTCAGTTTACCGAATCAATCCTATGATCTTGATTTATTTCCTTATCCCTATCAGTATTGCTCTGTTTCGTTAGGGAAGACATTGCCCTTGACATCGGCAATATAATGTTGTGTGGCTTTGGTGATTTCATCCAATAAATTATGATAGCGGCGAAGAAATTTTGGGGAAAAATCTTTGGTAATGCCCAGCATATCATGCATTACCAATACTTGGCCGTCCACGTGCATACCGGCACCAATGCCGATTACAGGAATTTTTAATGCTTCTGCTACACGCTTACCAAGGCTAGCTGGAATTTTTTCGAGTACTATTGAAAAACAGCCTGCAGCCTGCAAGGCATGGGCATTTTCAATGAGTATATCTGCTTCTTCTTCTTCTTTGGCGCGCACCGCATAAGTGCCAAATTTATTGATCGATTGTGGTGTCAAACCCAAATGTCCCATTACGGGTACACCAGCACTCACAATACGGCTAATCGATTCGCATTCGTCTTTACCACCCTCTAATTTAATAGCGTGTGCACCTGTTTCCTTCATTACCCTAATTGCAGACTCTAAGGCTTTTTTACTATTACCTTGATAGCTGCCGAAGGGCAAATCGACAATCACTAAACAGCGTTCAATGCCACGCATCACACTTTGTGCGTGGTATATCATATGGTCTAAGGTGATGGGTAGGGTGGTGCTATTGCCTGCCATTACATTACTAGCCGAATCGCCTACGAGCAACACATCAATGCCTGCTGCATCCAGGATGCTGGCCATGGAATAATCGTAAGCAGTAAGCATACTGATTTTTTCATTGTTTTGTTTCATCCACTGCAAGGTGTGGGTGGTTACACGTTTTATCTCGGAATGTATAGACATGCGATTGCTGTATTAAAAAATCGGAATAAAGGTAAGGTTTACAAGGAGATAAGTACTATAAATTCGTCTCCAAATATTTTGAATAAAATTTACCTTTGCCTTCGATGAAATATTTAATTGTTGGTCTGGGTAATATTGGCGCCGAATATGATGCTACGCGCCACAATATTGGTTTTGATATTGCCGACACTTTTGTGATACAACATGGCGGTACTTTCAGTCTTGAAAGACATGCTTGGATGGCCGAATGTAAATGGAAAGGCAAAACTTTTATTGTGATTAAGCCCACTACATACATGAACTTGAGTGGTAAGGCGGTCAAATATTGGATGGACAAAGAAAAAATCGCCATCGAAAATATTTTGGTTTTGGTTGATGATCTGGCCTTGCCTATTGAAACATTGCGTTTGCGTGGTTCGGGTAGCGATGCTGGCCATAATGGACTCAAGAACATTCAGCTCATGCTCGCCACCAATGCCTATCCGCGATTGAGATTTGGTATTGGCAATGATTTTGCCAAAGGCCGCCAAGTAGAGTTTGTTTTGGGTAGGTGGACAAATTCAGAATTACCCATGGTTAAAGATAAAATCCTCAAAAGTTGTGCAGCCATTGAAAGTTTTGCCGCTATTGGGCTAGCCAAAACGATGAACTTATTTTCTAAGTAATCATCTAGCGATAATAATGTTTATACTTTTCTTCCTTGCTTATCTTTTATTTTTTTAATTATTTTTTTGATGAAATAGTAGGCTGTCAAAAAAAGGATGGGGACTAATAAAAAGGGTAACCAATTAGCTTCGCCTCTCATAGCATGGTTTTTATAGCATAAATATAGGAAATTTTATCGCACCGCCATCTCTGCACAACGCTCCCCATCAATAGCAGCGCTCACAATACCACCTGCATATCCCGCTCCTTCAGCACAAGGGTATAAGCCTTTTATCTGGGGATGCTCTAATGTTGCTTTATCTCTTGGAATACGAACAGGGCTACTGGTGCGCGATTCGGTGGCTACCAATAGGGCATCATTCGTAAAATAGCCTTTCATTTTTTTGCCAAAAGTCTGAACACCTTTACGCAATGTTTCTGCAACAACTTTGGGTAAAATATCAGGCATCTGCACACTGTTGAGGCCAGGGATATAGGAGCAATCGGGTAGGCTAGAGGATGATTTGCCATTTACAAAGTCCACCAATCTTTGTGCAGGCGCAACAAGATTCCCTCCACCGGCAGCAAAACAGTTTTGTTCTACCATTGCCTGAAAGTGCAGCCCAGCAAGATTTCCTTTAAAACCATATTGAGCAAAATCTCTTTCATCAACAGTCACTACGGTACCTGAATTAGCAAAGGGATTGTTTCGTTTAGAAGG
>JAIXWS010000110.1 GCA_027491165.1 Sphingobacteriales bacterium
AATCCAATTGCCGAGAACGTAATTTTCTAATTTATGTGCCATATAAAATGGAAGATTTTTAATGTTTAAAGAACGAAGGCAAATGTACAAAGGAAAGGACTGGAAAAGAAAGCTTTATTATTGGACTTGGCCTTGGGCAGGGATTTGAATTGCAACCTTTAATATGCGTTACAGCTGAAATGCTGCACATAGACTTTTATATTATTTTTTTCATTTCAGTTTGGTTAAATGTAGCATTACACTAATATTCTGATTGAAATTTCAATAGATTTATTTTTGATTTTATGTATTTTTCTTGGCCTAATCCAAGGACTGTATTATCTAATTATTAAGTTTGCCATGTTCGTTAAGCAAAGCCTTTTATAAAGGTAATTTTGCAAAAATCTAATTCTTCAAAAAAATCAAATAATAATTATGGGTTTAAATTCATTTGTCAAATTGTTTACCCCTAAAGACAGGGTTTTCTACAGCTTATTTGAAGAAGTAGCCGATAACCTGACGGCTATGAGTCAAGTATTTAGAGATGCCATGTATGAGGCTGATGACAAAAAGCGTGCGCAAATGTTAAGTACACTCGAAGATTTTGAACATAAAAATGACGATGCAACCCATCGATTATTTATAGAATTGGGTCAAAATTTTATCACACCATTTGATCGTGAGGACATTCACTATTTGGCCACTTCTCTAGATGATGTAGCTGATTATATTTGGGCATCCGCCAAAAGTATTGTGAGTTATAATATCGAAGATGTTAACGATACCATGCGTGCTTTTTCGGATGTAATTAATAATTCAGTTCGTTCATTGCAAGTTGCCATTAAAGCCTTGCGCAATATGAAAGATTTGAAATCGATTACGGATGCTTGTGTCAAAGTGAATAGTTTTGAAAATGAGGCTGATGACATTTTAGATGCTGCCTTAAAGCAATTGTTTTTATTAGAAACCAATGCCATTGAATTGATTAAAAGAAAAGAATTGTACCAGGACATGGAAATTGTAACCGACAAATGCGAGGATGCCGCAAATGTTATAGAGTCGATTATTATTAAATACTCTTAGTCATTTTTCCTTTTTTTTGATTCCTCATCATTCTTTTTTTAAAAAAAACTCATGACGACATTACTCATAGTCATCATTTTTCTAGCGCTTGTTTTTGATTATATCAATGGTTTTCACGATGCGGCCAATTCTATTGCCACGGTAGTTTCAACCAAAGTGCTTTCACCCTTCCAAGCTGTTGCCTGGGCAGCATTTTTTAATTTTGTGGCCTTTTTTATTTTTAAAGACCATGGGGTTGCCAATACCATTGCCAAAACAGTTCATGAAGTAGACATAACCCTTCCAGTGATTTTGGCTGGTCTTATTGCCGCCATTGGATGGAATCTATTAACTTGGTGGTATGGTATTCCTTCAAGCTCTTCACACACGCTTATTGGTGGATTTGCTGGAGCAGCTATTGCACATGCTGGTTTTGGCGCTATTGAGGCGGGTACTATTGCCAAGATTGCTAGCTTTATTATATTAGCTCCTTTGGTAGGTATGCTGGTGGCTTTCATCATTTCTTTGTGGTTCCTTAATTCCTTTCGTAAAAGCATTGTACCTAAAATTGTCTCTTTATTAATCATTGCTGCAACCGTTTATTTTGTCTATAACTCTTATGAAACCAAGATGACCAAAATCTTGGGTTTCAAAAAGATGGAGCAAAGTGATAAAGGAATTGAAATAAAGGATGTGCCCAATAAAACTCCTGCCAAAATGATGGGGCTTAAAAAAGAGGACCTCTTATTGGCGGTGGATGGTCAGGCCATTACCGACAAAAAGGAATTGAATAAAGTTTTGGCTAAGCATCGTTTTGGCGATTCAATTAGCTTTTCCATCATTCGTAAGCATGAGCCTAAAGAAATTAAAACTACCTATCAACCCCGTTTTGAAAACAATACCCTCAATTACATCACCTATGGTGAGAATGTAAAATGGTTGTTGATTGGTTTTATTATTATTTCTATTGCTTTGTTCACGCTATTTCTGAATATGCTCAATTATGCCCAAAGTGAGCGATGGTTTAAGCGCATGCAGCTGATTTCTTCGGCAGCCTTTAGTATTGGTCATGGTGGTAATGATTCGCAAAAAGTAATGGGCATTATTACGGTGGCTTTGATAGCAGGTAATCAAATTACTAGTTTTGACCAAATGCCCAATTGGGTGCCCCTTTCATGTTATTCTGTTATCGCTTTGGGTACAATGAGTGGTGGTTGGAAAATTATCAAAACAATGGGTTCACGTATTACAAAAGTTACACCTTTCGAAGGGGTGGCTGCCGAAACAGCTGGTGCCTTGACTTTGTTTATTACCGAAATGCTCAAAATCCCCGTTAGTACTACCCATACCATTACGGGTTCGATTATTGGCGTAGGGGCAACAAAACGTTTGTCTGCTGTACGTTGGGGGGTTACGATTAACTTACTTTGGGCTTGGATTTTGACCATTCCTGTAAGTGCCTTAATGGCTGCTTTCGTTTATTTTATTATTTCTTTATTTTTATAAAAACACCTTATTTTTAAAATAAAAAAAGTCTCAACTTGTTCGGTTGAGACTTTTTTATTCTTTTTTCTTTACCAGCATTAGCCAGTCGTTTTCTAGCGGTAAAAAACCATATTC
>JAIXWS010000056.1 GCA_027491165.1 Sphingobacteriales bacterium
AAATTGCAAAATTTACAATTGGCGACACAGACATTGGTAGTGTTCATATTGCGGTCTATAATCCAAGTCACTTTACCATGTGGCACCTGTATTTTGCGCAATTCATTGCCTAGGTACATTAACTCGCTTAATGGTGCATGATGATACAGAAATACACCTTCCTCAATACTCAAAAAATCAAAGCTTAATGCCTTGGCGTAAAGTTCTTTTAATTGCATAATTCAAAATTAGGCCATTCACTTTTTTAACGCATCAATTATTTGACAATTGTTTAATTAGTGAATGCAATACTCACAATACTCAACATTTATTTCAATACCACTTGAACGGTTTCTCTTGTTTTTTGCTCCAATAAGGTATGGCGTCCTTTAGTCAGGTTAAACAAAGTTTCTGCTGTGTAATGTCGGATGGTTAGTAGGCTCACGTCGTCATTACTGAACACTTTGAAATCCTTTTCGAGCAAACTTATAAGTTGTTTGATAAGCTCTTCTTTATTGTCAATGCAAGCCACAAAACTGATGGCTGCATTTTGTATCAGGTTGATTTTTATTTTGAGCTTATGGAAAATGCTGTACAGATTACTCAAGTTGTCTTCGGTAATAAAGGAGAAATCGCGTGTTGTCACTTGTAATAAAACCTGATTTTTTTTGAGGATGATTAATGGCGGATAGAAAATACTGCTCACTTCATTTTGAATCACCGTACCTTTTAAATCTTTATCCAGAAAGCACTTTACATACAGTGGGATATTATTGTTCTGTAAGGGTTTGATTGTTTTGGGATGAATGACCTGCGCCCCATAATAAGCCATTTCAATGACCTCATGATAGGTAATGGCTTCCACTTTTATGGTATCATTAAATAATTTAGGGTCTGCATTTTTTAAGCCCTCTACATCTTTCCAAATCGTAACGCTGCTGGCTTGTAACATTGCTGCCATCATCGCTGCAGAATAGTCAGATCCTTCTCTTCCTAAAGTTACCGAAGCGTTGTCTGAAGTGCTTCCAATAAATCCTTGCAACACGACATTTTTGCCTTCTTTCAACAATTTACCAATCGCTTCTTGGGCTTGGTTTTGAGTATAAGTCCAATCTACTTTTGCATCACGGTAAGTGTCATCTGTACGGATGATGTCTCTTGAATCAATCCACTCAAAATTGAGCCCCTCACTTTGTACATAAGCACAAAATATTTTGGTTGATAGGAGCTCTCCCATGCATACAATTTGGTCGTAAGAATAATCAAATCGAGCAGCATCAGCGTCATCAACAGCCCACTGTAATTCGCTAAAATATTCATTCAGCTCTAGTTTTGTTTGTTCAAAAAAAGAGTGCTTAAGTACCTTGCTCGCAAAATCCAAATGGTCTTCTTCTAAAGCTTTTAATAGATCGGAAGCCTTTTGTTTGTTGTTGTTACAAGCTTCCTGTACAATGTTTTCTAACAAGTTTGTTGTCTTGCCTTTGGCCGATACCACAATAATTAATTGATCTTTGGCTTCTGCTATAATGGGCAGTAGCGCTTTCATGCGTTCTGGGCTTTCAATAGAAGCTCCTCCGAATTTGTAAACTTGCAATTGCTGGGTGTTTTTTATGTTGCTTAATCTTATTTCTTTATTTCTAATTGGGCAAATGAGGCTTCTAAAGCGGCAAACATTTCATCCAATTCTTCATACCGGCAAGTGCCAATACTCATTCGATACCAAGGGGAGTTACTACTTGCTCCAAAGCAAGAAAAGGGAACAATAGCTAAATGTGCTTCGTTTAAAATGTACTCGCTGACCTCTACTTGATTTGCCAATTCTTTTCCTTTAAAGGAATAGCCTTTGAGGTCTATTTTTATGGTCAAATAAATGGCCGCTTGCGGTGTGATAATATCTACAGGGTAGCCCTTCTCTTTCAGTGCTGTAAAGGCTTTGTAGATATATTGTAGTCTTTCTTCTAGTTTGATTTTAAATGATCGGGTATAGCTTTCTAAGGCGCTTGTATTATTTAAGAATTCCGCAGTTGCATATTGTTCGGCCATGGGGCTCCATGCACCAATATGGCTTAATAAGGCCTTCATCTTGCCAATAACATTGGCGGGGCCCATCGACCAGCCAACGCGCACCCCTGTTGCCGCTAAGGATTTGGATACGCCGTCTACAAAAATCGTATAGGCCTTCATCTCGGGCCGAAGTGCTACAGGATTGTGGTGTTTGATTGCGCCAAAAGTCAGCGACCAATACATTTGGTCAAACATGAGGTACAGTTTTTTTTCATTTTCTTTACGCTGTGCATTTTCTGCAATAATCATGTCACAAATGCGCTCTAGCTCCACTTGCTCAAGCGTTGTACCTGTAGGGTTTTGTGGCGAGCAAAGGCATAATAGGGTTGCGCCTTTAATGTGCGGCTCGATATCAGTTGCTCGGGGCATAAAATTGTGCTCCGGAAAAACGTCCACTACACAATGTGCTCCATCATTCATGTGTACATAATGGTTGTTGTTCCAAGAAGGTACCGTGTAGATAACTTTGTCGCCCTTGTCTACAATAGCTTTGAACAAAGAATAGATCAAGGGACGTCCGCCACTAGCAATGAGTAGTTCATCATTTTTGTAATCAATCCCCTCTGTTCGGCGAAACAAATCGCCCACTGCTTGGCGTAAAACAAGTAGGCCATCTGCTGGTGGATAGTTCGTGCGATGGTCCTGGTAGGCTTTAATAATTGCCTCTTCATATTCCATTGGAATGGGGAAAATGGTAGGGTCAAAATCGCCAATAGTATAGTTGTATATTTTTTCGCCCTGGGCTTTTCGCTCATTAATGGCATTTCCCAATTTTACGATTTCGGAACCAACTAAGGATTCGGCAAGAGTGCTGAGTGGGGACATTCTATAAAAATTAGATGTTGTAAAAAATAAAAAAGGCTTACTATCAAAAGCAAGCCTTTTTAAGAAAAATTATGTTTTGAATAAACACTATCCTCTAGCAAAGCTCGCTTCAAAAGCTAACTTTTTCCCTGGTTTACATTTGTTTGTTAGAGTAGTGTTCATAAGAATAAATGTTATTATTGTTAGGTATTAAATGCCCACCATTAATGGCATTAACAACATCAATACTTCTTCGTTTTCTGATTTTTCCATTGGTCGGAATATGCCTGCACGTGTTGGTGTGCTCAATTCTAATTGTATTTCGGCGCCTTCCATATTACTGATCAATTCAATCATTAATTTGGCATTAAAGGCGATTTTCATATCCTCACCCGTGTATTGACAAGTCATGGTTTCTTTTCCTTCGTAAGAAAAATCAATGTCTTGAGAACTGATGGTTAGTGAATTGCCTACGATGTCAAAAACGACTTGGCTGGTGGTTTTACTCGCAAAAATGCTCAAACGACGCAAGGCGCTAATCAGGTCAGTACGGTTTACTACCAAGTTGTAAGGGTTGCCTGTAGGGATCACCGCTTTATAATCTGGAAAGCGCGCATCTACTAAGCGGCAACTCATCCGCAGCTTATTATTGGTAATAAAAATGTGGCTGCTGTTGTAGGAAATTTCAAGTTGGGTATCTTCTGCAGGCAATACATTGCGCATTTGTTGCAGCCCTTTTTTGGGCACGATAAAACCGTCGTTTGATTGATGCTCCAAGCCGCTTCTGCTCAATTGTACTAATCGGTGTGCATCTGTTGCTACAAAGTTGATGTTGCCACCTTCTTCTAATTGGAAATACACGCCTGTCATTGCTGGACGTAAGGTATCGTTGCTGACTGCAAAAATGGTTTTATTGATGCTTTCTAACAAGGCGATAGAGGCGATGTTAAAGGATGAAGCATCTCCTGGTTGTGGTTCTTTCGGAAAATCATCAGCATTTTCGCCACTGATTTTATACTTACCAAAGTCGCTATTGATTTCAATCCCTCGGTCTGTTTCATTAACATTAAGGGTTATTGGTTGGTCCGGTAAGTTCTTCAAATATTCGGTTAATATTTTTGAAGGGATACAAATTCTACCATCGTTGGTAGCATTGGTAACTTCAATTTCAACGCGCATCATCGTCTCTAAATCTGAGGCAGAAATGCTCAAGCTGTTCCCCTCCAACTCAAATAAAAAATCTTCTAAAACACCCAAAACCGCATTTGAGCCTACAACACCACCAATGAGTTGTAAATTTTTCAACAAATAGCCTGAGCTAACTATAAAACGCATGAATATATTTTTTTAAGAAAAAGGATAATATTTTTTTCTTTGGCCCAAACGCTAAAGGCGTACAACAATGCACGCCATGTAAAAATTTTATGCCAAAGGCCTTATGTTTTTAACGAAGCGTAAATGTGCTCTTTAAATGATTGGGGCAGCCATATTTTTTATTGCTTGTGCAAGAAATAGTTGCCATCAATAAGCAAACTAAGGCTACAATGGGCGCAATATTGCGCAGGGTAAAATTCTTTTTCATAATTGTAAATGTATAAATTTTTCTGTAAAAAGCCGATTACTTTTGCACGAAGATAATTATTCATTTCAGAAAATGAAAAAAACACATTTTATTGCCATTGGAGGTGCTGTCATGCATCAATTAGCCCTTGCCCTGCATCGGCAAGGTCACCTAGTAACAGGTAGTGATGACGAAATTAATGACCCCGCAAAGGCCAACCTTGCTGCCGCAGGTATATTGCCCCAGGCAAATGGTTGGTTTCCTGAAAAAATCACAAAAGATATTGATGCTATTGTGCTGGGCATGCACGCTCGTGGTGATAATCCCGAATTGCTTGAAGCGCAAAGATTGGGTATCCCTATTTTTTCTTTTCCCGAATACGTATACGAAGTCAGTAAAAACAAAAAGCGGGTAGTAGTGGCTGGTAGTCATGGCAAAACCAGTATCACCTCGATGATCATGCATGTATTGCAACATGAAGGACTTCAATTTGATTATTTGGTAGGTGCTAAGCTCGATGGTTTCGATCAATCGGTACAGCTGAGTGACGCGCCCATCATCATTCTTGAGGGGGATGAATATCCTGCATCGGTTATCGAAAAGAAGCCCAAAATTTTCTTTTACCAGCCCCATATCAGTGTGCTTAGTGGTATCGCTTGGGATCATATCAATGTATTCCCAACCTACGAGAATTACTGCAGTCAGTTCATCCAATATGTGCAGCATATGGAAGCTGGTGCCGAGCTTTATTTTAATGCAGAAGACAGCGAAGTCAATAGAATAGTTGGCCAAGCGTCGGCGCATTTAAAAGCCGAACCTTATCACACGCATGCTTTTCATTATGAAGATGCCACAGCGGTTCTTGCAACCGAAAATGGTGATGTCCCGGTTAGTATTTTTGGTCGACACAATTTGCTTAATTTAAGTGCGGCCCTTAAAGTTTGCTTGTCTTTGGGGATCAGTAAAGAGCGCTTTTACAAGGCTATTGCTCATTTTAAAGGTGCAGCTCGTCGTTTAGAAAAAATCGCAACAAAAGAAAATCTATTGGTTTTTCGCGATTTTGCCCATGCGCCATCAAAGCTCAAAGCCACTTTGGATGCGGTGAAAGAGGCTATGCCTACACGTAGGGTTATTGCCTGTTTCGAGTTGCACACTTTCAGTAGCCTTAATGCGCAATTCTTGAGTGAATACGCGCACAGCATGGATGCTGCAGATGTATCTATTGTGTTTTTTAGTCATCATGCTTTACAGATGAAAGGCTTGCCTACATTGGATAAACAGACGGTTCATTCCTATTTTAATCGAGCCGATTTGTTGGTTATTGATGATAAAAGTGCATTGGAAGAAAAGGTCAAATCCTTGCTCGAAGACAAAAGCCAACAAAC
>JAIXWS010000145.1 GCA_027491165.1 Sphingobacteriales bacterium
ATACTCGCTTTATTGATACCGTTTTTGCCTCGTGTGAGTTCTTTGAGGGCCTCGTATGGCTGTGGGAATTGTTCGCGGCGCAATACGGTTTGTATCGCTTCGGCAACAACAGCCCAATTATTTTCGAGGTCGGCCTCAAGGCGAGCTTCATTGAGTAATAATTTCCCAATACCTTTTTCAAGCGAGCGCAAGGCCAAATAGCTGTGTGACATAGGCATACCTATATTGCGCAACACCGTACTATCGGTAAGGTCGCGCTGCAAGCGACTGATGGGTAACTTGGCTGCAAGGTGCTCATACAAAGCATTGGCAATTCCGAAATTGCCTTCAGCATTTTCAAAGTCAATCGGATTTACTTTATGCGGCATGGCCGAAGAACCAATTTCTCCCTTTTTGGTTTGCTGTTTGAAATAATCCATCGAAATGTAGGTCCACATATCGCGGGCAAAATCAATCAGGATATTGTTGATGCGCTTGAGGGTATCAAATTGTGCAGCAAGATTATCGTAATGCTCGATTTGGGTGGTGTATTGCATCCGCTCGAGCCCTAATTTTTTGCTTACAAAATCGTTGCCAAATTTCACCCAGTCTGTACCTGGGAAGGCTACATAATGCGCATTGAAATTGCCCGTAGCACCCCCAAATTTGGCCGCAAAGGGCAAATAGGACAATTGCTGCACTTGCCCTTCCAGACGCTCTACAAACACCATCATTTCTTTACCCAATGTGGTGGGCGATGCTGGCTGACCATGAGTGCGTGCAAGCATCGAAACCGTTTTCCAAGTCTTGGCCATTTTGCGCAATTGCAAAATGAGGTTATTGATAGCGGGCAAATATTCTTCTTCTAAAGCTTCTTTCCAAGATAAGGGAATGGCCGTATTGTTGATGTCTTGTGAGGTCAATCCAAAATGTACCCACTCAGCACATTGCTCGGCACCCAATGCAGTCAATTGTTGTTTGAGGAAGTATTCAACCGCTTTTACGTCGTGGTTGGTAATGCGTTCCGTAGCTTTGATTTGAGCGGCTTGTTCTTCGGTAAAATGTTGATAAATAGCGCGCAATTTGGCGGGTTTTACGGAAGCGGGCAAAGTAAAAATTTTCTTTTCGGCAAGGAAAAGAAAGTATTCTACTTCTACTAATACTCGGTAACGAATCAAACCGAATTCAGAAAAATAGGGAGCAAGACTTGATAATTGTGCTCTGTAACGCCCGTCTATAGGGCTTATGGCTGTAAGTGCTGATAATTCCATAGGCGCAAAGGTAATTGAAAAGGCTTATAGGTTAAAGGCTTTGTTGTTGGATTGAAAAATAAAACCCTTCTCCGTTGTGATAACGAAGAAGGGCTGAAATATTGATGATGATCAATTTTTATTTACCAGCGAAAGTGGCGCCAATATACTCACGGTTGAGGCGAGCAATATTTTCAAGCGAAATACCTTTGGGGCATTCTGCTTCGCAAGCGCCAATGTTGGTACAGCTACCAAAACCTTCTTTATCCATTTGGTTCACCATATTCACCACACGGTCTTTACGCTCAACATCACCTTGTGGCAATTGAGCCAAATGGGATACTTTGGCCGAAAGGAACAACATCGCCGATGCGTTAGGACAAGCCGCAACACAAGCACCACAACCGATACAAGCTGCTGCTGCAAAGGCGTCGTCTGCTTTTAGCTTTTCAATAGGCAAAGAATTGGCATCTTGTGCATTACCGGTATTTACCGATACATAGCCACCTGCTTGGATGATATGGTCAAATGCCGAGCGATTCACCACCAAATCTTTGATAACAGGGAAAGCATCGGCACGCCAAGGTTCTACCACAATGGTGTCACCATCCTTGTACTCGCGCATATGCAATTGGCAAGTAGTGTTGTGGGTCCAAGGACCGTGTGCACGACCGTTGATATACATACTACACATACCACAGATACCTTCGCGGCAATCATGATCGAAAGCAACCGGTTCTTTACCTTCTGCAATCAATTGTTCGTTCAACACGTCAAACATCTCCAGAAAAGACATCTCTGAAGAAATATCCTTTACCTGATAGGTTTCAAAACGACCAGCTGTTTTTCCGTTTTTTTGTTTCCACACTTTTAGTGTGAGATTCATATTGTAGTGTTCCATACTGCTAATTTGAAGATTTGAAGATTTGATGATTTGAAGATGATTTGGATGATGCAATAATTTTAGAAATTACCTTATTAATTGATTGAACTTTCAATAAAAGCTCTTCGGAATCAGGATAATTTTTATTCTCTTTGCACAACATCAACCAATATTCAGTCTCATCTGCCTCTTTAGCTGCTATTTTAATTTTGTGTATAAAATCATTTTTACTTTCTGCATTCTGTGCTTCTCGCACATTGGCACCAATTGAAGTGCCTGATCTGAAAAGTTGATTTGAAATATTGAATTTCTTTATGATTCGAGTTCTTCTGTGTAAAGCAATATGCTTTTTGCAAAATCAAATGTCAGAGTAACAATTAAATTTTCTTTATCGTTTCTCATGCATTTTCAAATTTTCAAATCATCGAATTTTCAAATCCTATTTATATGAACGTGCACTCGGGTGAACGACATCGTAAATCAAGTCTTCTTTGTGTAATTCAAATTGGCTATCCGCTTTGTATTCCCAAGCCGAAACGTACATAAATTCATCATCGCGACGTTCTGCTTCTCCATCTTCTGTTTGGTATTCTTCACGGAAGTGACCGCCACAGCTTTCTTCTCTGTTCAAAGCATCGATACACATCAATTCACCCAATTCTATAAAGTCGGCAACGCGGTTAGCTTTATCCAACTCTGGATTGTATTCATTGATTTCACCTGGGATGCGCACATTACTCCAGAATTCTTGTTTCAGTGCACGAACCTCTTCAATAGCTTCTTTCAATCCTTTTTCATTACGCGCCATACCACATTTATCCCAAATGATTTTTCCAAGGCGTTTGTGCATACTTTCTACACTTGTTGTACCTTGAATGCTCATTAATTTGTTGATACGATCAGAAACTGCTTTTTCAGCAGCCACAAATGCAGGATGGTCTGTAGGAATCGATTTGGTGCGAATTTCATCGGCCAAATAATTACCAATAGTGTACGGAATAACGAAATAACCGTCAGCCAAACCTTGCATCAAAGCTGAAGCTCCTAATCGGTTGGCTCCATGGTCACTAAAGTTGGCTTCACCTAAGGCATACAAACCCGGTACAGTCGTCATCAATTCGTAATCTACCCAGAGGCCACCCATAGTGTAATGGACAGCTGGATAAATACGCATCGGTACTTCGTAAGGATTTTCACCAGTAATTTTCTCGTACATCTCAAAGAGGTTGCCATATTTAGAGGCGACCACTTCTTTACCCATTTTAATAATATCTGCTTCTGAGGTATTGCTTAAACCTTGTTTACCCGCTTCGATTTTACCATAACGCAAGATGGCTGCAGCATAATCCAAATAAACGGCTTGCTTACTTGCCCCTACGCCATAACCTGCATCACAACGCTCTTTGGCAGCACGGCTGGCCACGTCACGTGGTACTAAGTTACCAAAAGCAGGGTAACGACGCTCCAAGTAATAATCCCTTTCTTCTTCTGGAATTTCATTGGCTTTACGGGTATCGTTTTGTTGTTTAGGCACCCAGATACGGCCATCATTACGCAAGGACTCTGACATCAATGTCAATTTAGACTGATGGTCACCTGATACAGGAATACAAGTTGGGTGAATTTGGGTAAAGCAAGGATTCGCGAAGTAAGCACCTTGTTTATGTGCTTTCCAAGCAGCTGTTACGTTACTACCCATAGCATTGGTAGAAAGGTAAAATACATTACCATAACCACCGGTACACAATAATACGGCATGACCAAAATGACGTTCCAACTCGCCCGAAACCAAATTACGAGCAATGATACCACGCGCTTTGCCATCAATTTTCACGATGTCTAACATCTCGTGACGAGCATACATCGTAACATTACCTAAAGCTACTTGACGCTCCAAAGATTGGTAAGCACCAATCAACAATTGCTGTCCTGTTTGGCCCGCTGCGTAGAAAGTACGTTGTACTTGCGTACCGCCAAAAGAACGGTTGCTGAGCAATCCACCATATTCGCGAGCAAAAGGAACACCTTGTGCTACACATTGGTCGATGATGTTACCACTTACTTCGGCTAAACGATGAACGTTAGCTTCACGAGCGCGATAATCACCACCTTTGATGGTATCGTAGAATAGACGGTAAACTGAGTCTCCATCATTTTGATAATTTTTTGCGGCATTGATACCCCCTTGTGCTGCGATACTATGCGCACGACGCGGACTATCTTGAAAACAAAAAGCTTTTACTTTATAACCAAGCTCGCCCAAAGAAGCTGCAGCAGAGGCTCCGGCAAGACCAGTACCTACTACAATAATCTCAATACTGCGTTTGTTAGCAGGGTTAACCAGCTTACAAGTTGATTTATATTTTTCCCATTTGGTTGCTAATTCACCGGCGGGTATTTTATTATTAAGTGGCATATTCTGAAGTATTTATCAAAAAAATCTGTTCAAAAAAATAAGGTGTCCTTCTTATCCCAAAAGAATGTTGAAATGGAAGGCAATAGGCATCAAGGCAAAAACCAAACAAACGATAATAGAAAAAGCAATACCGATATTACTGATCATTTGCTTGTAACGAGAAGTGCCCATTCCGAGTGTTTGGAATGCAGAGTAAAAACCGTGTACCAAATGAAAACAAAGGGAGGCACAGCCCAACACATATAAGGCAACAATTATGGGGTTTTCAAAAACCAAAGCCATTTTTTCATAAAGATCAATTTCCTCACCGGTCATAAATTGATTGGCACGATTAGGAATCCAAAAATGAGCTGTGTGCATGATTAGGAACAACAAAACCAAAGTACCCAAAAGGCCCATTGAACGGCTATACCATTTGCTCGTAGCATTACCAGCGTTTACTTCATAACGACCCGCAGAACGTTTCTTTTTGTTTTGCGACCACAACATCAAGCCTTGGATAATGTGCAATGCAAATCCTAATACCAATCCTATTTCTAAAATTCTGGTTAAAGGGTTTGTACCCATAAAATGAGCGCCAGCCAAAAACTTTTCTTTGCCTTCGGGCAAGAAAATTTGAGCATTCAAGTACATGTGCACTATTAAGAATAAGATTAAAAACAAGCCGGTAAAAGCCATTACTAATTTTTTACCGACAGAAGAGGTGAAACGTTGCTTCCAAGTCATAATACTGAAAAGTCCTTTTGTAATAGTTTTGTAAAATTTTGGCAAATATAGCCTTTGGCATTGGTATAAGCAAGTAAACAATAGCTATTTACCAAATTTAATCATTGATAAAATTAATTGTATTACGATAATACTATGTTTAAATTAAGAGCTTTGTGTTTGGGACACATACTGTATTTTCGCCCCACAAAAAAGGACTTATTATGTATCCCGATTTTCAATACCTTTTTCAAAGTTTACTCAATAACCCTATGCCCGAGTGGTTAGGTATTTTCAAAACTTTTGGCTTTTTGATGGCGCTTGCATTTATTGCCGGCTTGATGGTGATGAGCCGTGAAATGATACGTTATGAAAAACTGGGCATGCTTCAGCCTGTAGAAGGGGATATTGAATATGTACATAAAGAAACAGGGAAAAAAGAAACCCGAAAAGGATTGATTTACCCGCACGAACGCGTGAGTACCATTCTCATGATAGCTGCTGTAGGCGGACTTGTCGGAGCGAAAATTTTTAACGCCCTGGAGACTTGGGAATATTTTATCCAAGACCCCATCGATAGCCTTTTTTCACGCAGTGGATTAACCTTTTATGGCGGATTAATTTTGGCGACAGCATTGCTCTATTTCTATGCCAAAAAATACAAAATCCCTTTTGCCACCCTCTGCGATACGGCTGCTCCTGCATTGATTTTAGCTTATGGAATTGGGCGTTTAGGTTGTCATTTTTCTGGCGATGGCGATTGGGGGATTTTCAATAGTGCTTATATCACCGATACAACAGGTCATTTACAAGCAGCCAGCAAAGATGCCTTTCAGCAAATGCTACAGACTTTTCCGGAGTGGTTTATGCGCTATGGTGATGTAAAAAACATACATGAGCTTTCTGCTATACCGCACGGATTTACCCCTGCTCCATCATGGTTGCCCGATTGGTTTATGGGCATGAATTATGCCCATAATGTCAATAACGAAGGGGTAATGATCCCAGAATGTGTAGGCAATTATTGTGCTGTATTGCCTGTAAGTGTTTATCCTACTGCGCTGTACGAAGCCATCGTATGTATTTTCATTTTATTCCCCATTTTATGGCTGGTGCGTAAGCGTTTTACGCAGCCTTTACACCTGTTTGGACTTTACTTAATCGTGAACGGCCTTGAACGTTTTTTTGTCGAAAAAATTCGGGTAAATTATAAATACGATTGGGGTTTTATCCACCCAACACAAGCCGAGATCATTTCTTCTTGCTTGGTGTTCATAGGCATAGGCATTTTGCTTTTTTATAAAAAGAAAAAAGAAGTCATTACTCCCTAAATTATCCTGAAAGGCATAAAAAAACCACCTCGATTGAAGTGGTTTTTTTTATGAATAGAATTCACGAAAATTAATCTCTGCGACCGCCAAATAAGCGAAGCAACAACAAGAAGATATTGATAAAATCTAGGTACAAAGTAAGCGCACCAAGTACACCCAATTTTTTGCCGTCTAGTTCAGAGATTTCGCCATATTCTACACCGGCACCAATATTCTTTAATTTTTGAACATCATAAGCGGTAAGACCTGTAAAAACGGCCACGCCAATAACACTGATGAAATAACCCATGGCATCACTTTTCAAAAACATATTGATGAGCATCGCCACTACCATACCGATTAATCCCATAGTCAAAATACGACCAAAAGAAGTCAAATCTTTTTTAGTCGTGTAACCCATCACAGCCATAATACCGAACATCGCTGCTGCCGAAGCGAAGCAAGCAATGACAGAACTAGAGGTATAAGCCAATAAAATAAAACTGAAACTGATACCATTAATCGCAGCATAAGTCATAAACAAAGCGATAAGCGCTGGTGCTGATAAACGCTGAAAGCCAAAGCTCATGAGCAATACGAAGCCAATAGGTGCAAACATAACTACATAACCCAACATCGACATACCGCCTTTGCCTGTCATTGGATTATAAGTAACTAGGTAAGCCATCAAACTTTCGTTGGTAGCAAACAAAAAGGCAAAAACAGTGGAAACGGCAAGTGCAGCAAACATCCACATAAAGACCTTAGCAATATAATTGGTAGAAACAGCGCCTGTTGCATTAATGGTAGTGCTTTCTACTTTGTAATTTGTGAAATTCATTTTGTTGTCCATCATTATAAATTTTTAGTTTTTAATCTTTCGTAAAATTAAACAATTACTCTACTCATTTTTGTTAAAAAAATTAGTCGGCCTGATGAAAAGGATAACGGTAATTTTCTACGGGAACATAGGTTTCTTTAATTGTGCGGAAACTTAACCAACGATATAAATTCAAAGGAGCGCCAGCCTTATCATTGGTACCCGATGCTCTAGCACCACCAAAAGGTTGTTGGCCTACTACGGCGCCCGATGGCTTATCGTTGATATAAAAATTACCAGCTGAATTGGTTAATTTTTTGGTCATCACATCAATGGCATATCTATCTTGAGAGAAGATTGCGCCTGTCAATGCATATTCCGAAGTGCTGTCTACCACGTCGAGCATGGCTTCCCAATTAGCTGCTTCGTAAACGTGCAGCGTAACCACTGGACCAAACAATTCTTCGCACATGGTAACGTATTTAGGGTCTGTAGTTTCTATCACTGTTGGCTCAATAAACCAACCTTTCGATTTGTCGTATCCGCCACCGGCCAATATACTGGCTGTGCCATTGCTATTTTGTACATCATCAATATAGCTAGCTAATTTATCAAAAGATTTTTCATCGATAACCGCGTTCACAAAATTGGTGAAATCATCTACGGGGCCCATTTTCAGGGTTTTCATTTCGGC
>JAIXWS010000107.1 GCA_027491165.1 Sphingobacteriales bacterium
AGCAAGTAATGATGCAAGATGTGTGTGAAAGAATCATAATTATCGAGGAGTACCCACATGCTCTGGCAATTGTTGGTTGACGCCATCAAAAAAATGACGCATATCGGCAAAAGAATTTTTAGCAAAGGGAATGACTTCGCCAATATTGGCAAAGACCCAAGGTGCTATTGGAGCAATATAAGTGTAAGAATGAGATTTTACTTTTGTTTCGGGCGATAGAAGATGAGCACCATCGCATAGCCACAAAACCGAACTATACAGTACCATGCCTATTGCGATATATAGCGCACCACCAATTGACTTGTTCACCCAGCCCAACAAAACACTGCTGGTAAATCCTTCGACCAATTTCGCTAATAAGCGCACCAACCAAAGCACTGCAAAAAATAAAATGGCATAGCTAATAATTGGGGCTAATGCAGAGGATACCCAATTTTTCTCCAACAAAAAATTAGACAATTTTGCAGATAATGATAAAGCACAAGTAATACCCAATAAGACTGCCAAAACGGAGCATGCAGCTACAATAATCCCTCGAGAATATCCTCGAAGAAATAAGAGTATGGCCACTATAATCGCAATAAGGTCGATGGTCATTGAGCGTAAAAACGAATTGTTATCAATAAATCAACAGGCGCGTTCCCTTCCTTAGAGGAGGTTGGTCGTGGATTTTGAAAAATGGTTTGGTGATACACAAAAGTTTATTTCCCCGTCAAAATGGTTTTCACCATTTCAGAGATAGCCTTGCCATCTGCTTGACCCGAAAGTTTTTTGCTCGCCACACCCATTACTTTACCCATATCTGCAGGACTTGATGCACCCACTTCGCTTACAATCGCTTCTATGGCAGCTTTTAACTCCTCGGCACTCATTTGTGCAGGCAGAAACTTTTCAATAATTGCCAATTCTTCACGCTCTTTGGCAGCAAGGTCTTCGCGGTTTTGTTGTTCGAAGATCGTCAAAGAATCACGGCGTTGTTTGGCTAGTTTATTCAATAATTTCAATTCACTCGCTTCGTTCATTTCGCCCGAAAAACCTTCTGAAGTTTTTTCGATAATGATCGCTGATTTAATGGCACGTAAAGTGCGCAAACCCGCTTCATCTTTGGCTTTCATCGCCTCTTTAATCTGGTCGTTTACTTTAATTTCTAAAGACATTGTAGATAATTTTTTAAGAAAATAATTAGGCTTCTTTATTCAATGTTTCGGCCACTTGCTTATGAAATTTCTTGGCAAATTCTTTGATTTCGTTCGACAAGTCTTTGTTGTTGGTGGCTCTAGCAAAAGTGTCGGCCATTCCAAAAAAGGTTTGGAAATAGAAATCATTCATTTCGTCCACCATCATTTTTTTGGTCCACAAGTCTATGCGCAAGGCCGACTTCTCTTCACCATCCCATACACCGAAAAGTACCGCTTTGGCTTTTTGTAATCCTTCTACACCCCCATCTGGAGCGTTCCATTCAATAGCTTCTGGCATTTTATCATCGTCCAAGGCTATTTCAATATTGATTCTTGATTTGTGCATTGTAGGCTTATTAAAATTGTTTTTGTTGTTTGTTCATTTGTTTGTTGAGCTGCTGTACGCAAGCGCTGATGTCTTTTGGTAGCGGCGCTTCCACCGTAATTTCTTTAGCTTCCATATTGACAAAAACCAAGCGATAGGCATGCAATGCCAATCTGTTGAGTAAAGGTTTTTCATCTTCGTCTTTGGTCGATAATTTGTATTTCTTTTTGATACCCGATAATAAAAAGGGTTCGCCACTTCCATACAAGGCGTCGGCAACAATCGGATGCCCCATATTAGAGGAATGAACACGAATCTGATGCGTACGACCGGTGTGAATCTGAAATTGCAATAAGCTATGCATTGGCCATTGTTCTACCACTCGGTAATCTGTTATGGAGGCTTTGCCTTTGCGGTTCACCACCATTTTCCCTTTGATGGTGGGGTGCTCTGCAATAGGGCTTTCGATGCGCCCTTGTTCACTCGTAACACGGCCATGTACCAATCCGGCATAAAATTTACCTACGCTATGCTCCTGAAATTGTTTCGACAAACTTTTGTGTGCTTCTTCATTTTTGGCAAAACAAAGCACACCGCTCGTGTCGCGGTCTAGGCGATGCACTACCCATATTTTTTGACCCAGCTTTTCTTCCAGTGCTTTATTGACACTTATGGCTTCGGTATTAAAACGTTCGGGTATAACGGTAGAGCCGGCGGGTTTATTCACCACGATTATGTCCTCGTCCTGGTATAAAATGTCAAGATTCATTGCGCCTGCGAAGGTATTATTAATTCTGCGTTTAACCTTGGGTAAACCAATGCGACGCCAAAGCCTGTGCTAATCGTTCCTCTTTATGGCCACTAACGATGCTAAAAGGTTTGCCCGAGTGCAGCACAATGTCTTTGTAGATATTGTAGAAATATTGCCGCATTTCGGGATCGGGGTGCTCCCGAAGAGGGTCTGCGCTCCAAGGCATATCAATATCGCAGAGGATATAAGCGTCATAATGCCGCTGTGCAATCGCTTCAAGAATAAAGGCATCCACTTGGCCATATTTATGCTCGCTCCACACCTTGAGTACATAGAGGTCGGTATCGCAAATCAAGTATTTAT
>JAIXWS010000116.1 GCA_027491165.1 Sphingobacteriales bacterium
TTCTGCTGTAACGCCTGTCATCACCAATATGGGGCCCAATTTTACCCAATTTGGTGTGATTGAATGGCAAAGAAGTTTTGTAAGTTTTACTAAAGTGTATAGAGAAAATGGTGACCTTGATGAAAGTTCTTACACGGTTATTATTCCACCCAATGTTGGTGTTGCTGAACTCATTTTACGTTTTCATTGGACAGATTCTAATATAATAACGAAAACAGCGGTAAAAAGACAGGCTGATTTTACCCAATTTGCCCAAAAATTTGGCAGTTTCATTCCTTCTCCAACCTTATCCAATCGCTTTGATCTGACCACTCAAAACAAAAATATTTACGATTTCCTAAAAGGCACTATGGGATTACCTGCCAGTGCTGATCAATACCGCTATATGGACTCTTGCGAGATGCTTTTGTATGTTGCAGGAACAGAATACTTGAAGTATAAAGATTTAAATACCAACAAAGGAGGCATTACCGCCAATGAAATTCGCCCCACCTACACCAATATACAAGGTAAAGATGTTTTGGGCCTATTTTCTACGCGCTCTTATATTCAGAAAAAAATGGGTATCAGTAGCATCACCATGGATTCTCTTCGCTCGAACAGTATTACCAGAGACCTCAACATCAGATTTTACTAAGCGTTCCTATAATTTTTTTGAAAAATCCCTCGACCTTTTCGAGGGATTTTTCTTTTTGTGAAAGGCTAAGCGCCGCCTTTTAAGAAGCCAACCAAGCGATTCTTCTTGTTTTATTCTTTAGCTAATTTCAATTTTCACTTGTTTTTTGTGCCGAAAGCCACTACTTTTGCACACCTTACAAAAAACATTTTTTAACAATTCAATTAGTTTATGGATCAATTATTTTATCTCGTACCCGTATTTGGTGTTGTAGCATTACTATACACTTTTATTCAAAGTGCTTGGGTAAGCAAACAAGCCTCGGGCAATGCACGTATGACAGAAATCGCTGGCTATATTGCCGATGGCGCTATGGCTTTCTTGAAGGCAGAATACAAAGTGATGGGCTACTTCGTAGTGATTGCAGCATTGTTGTTGGGTTTTATGGGTATGAGTGATGAAAATAGTCATTGGACGATTGCCTTAGCATTTATTGTTGGTGCTTTCTTTAGTGCATTAGCCGGTTTCTTGGGTATGCGTATTGCTACCAAATCCAATGTGCGTACTGCCGAAGCGGCGCGTACTTCATTGGCCAAAGCCTTGAAAGTATCTTTCACAGGCGGTTCGGTAATGGGTATGGGTGTTGCAGGTTTGGCCGTTTTGGGCTTGGGTTCTTTATTCATCGTTTTGAAAATGGCTTTTGCCCCAACCGCTGCTGTTGATAGCCACGAAATGAAATTGGTGATTGAAGTATTGACTGGTTTTTCTTTGGGTGCCGAAAGCATCGCTTTATTTGCGCGTGTAGGTGGCGGTATTTATACCAAAGCTGCCGATGTAGGAGCTGACCTTGTGGGTAAAGTAGAAGCTGGTATTCCTGAAGATGATCCTCGTAATCCTGCAACCATTGCAGACAACGTAGGTGACAACGTAGGTGACGTAGCGGGTATGGGTGCCGATTTGTTCGGTTCTTATGTGGCTACCGTATTGGCTACCATGGTATTGGGTCGTGAAACCTTAAGTTTGACAGGTGACAACTTCCTCGGTTTTGCTCCGATTTTATTACCAATGCTTATTGCTGGTGTCGGTATTATCCTATCTATTGTTGGTACATTCTTTGTGCGTATTTCTGAAAGTGCAGGTTTGAGTACTGCTAAAGTGCAAAATGCCTTGAACATGGGTAACTATGGTTCGATTGTGTTGACAGCCATTGCTTGTTACTTTTTAGCTATAAATATTTTACCAGCCACCATGACGCTACGTGGATTTGAATTCACGAGCATGGATGTTTTCTTCTCTATTTTAGTTGGTTTGGCTGTAGGTACATTGATGAGTATCATTACTGAATACTACACAGCTATGGGCAAACGCCCTGTGATGAGTATTGTTAAACAATCGGCTACAGGACACGCTACCAACATCATTGGCGGTTTGGCTATGGGTATGGAATCTACTTTCCTTCCAATTTTGGTTTTAGCTGCTGGTATTTATGGTTCATATCATTTTGCCGGTTTATACGGTGTGGCTATTGCCGCTGCAGGTATGATGGCCACAACGGCTATGCAATTGGCTATTGATGCTTTCGGTCCGATTGCCGATAACGCTGGTGGTATTGCCGAAATGAGTGAATTGCCTGCTGATGTTCGTGAAAAAACAGATATTTTGGATGCTGTGGGTAACACCACTGCCGCAACGGGTAAAGGTTTTGCGATTGCTTCCGCAGCATTGACCGCTTTGGCTTTATTTGCTGCCTTCGTTGGTATCGCTGGTATTGATGGTATTGATATTTACAGAGCCGATGTATTGGCTGGTTTATTTGTTGGAGCGATGATTCCATTCATCTTCTCTTCATTGGCTATCCGCGCAGTGGGTGAGGCTGCAATGGCTATGGTTGAAGAAGTTCGTCGTCAGTTCCGCGAAATTCCGGGTATTATGGAAGGTACAGGCAAACCACAATACGACAAATGTGTGGCCATTTCTACCGAAGCGTCTATCAAAAAAATGATGTTGCCTGGAGCTATCGCTATCGTTTCTCCATTGGTAATTGGTTTTCTTTTAGGCCCAGAAGTTTTGGGTGGATTCCTTGCTGGTGCTACTGTAAGTGGGGTATTGATGGGAATGTTCCAAAACAACGCCGGTGGTGCTTGGGATAATGCGAAAAAATCTTTTGAGAAAGGTGTAGATATCAATGGTGAGACGTACTACAAAAAATCAGAACCACACAAAGCATCTGTAACGGGTGATACAGTGGGTGATCCCTTTAAAGATACATCTGGTCCTTCAATGAACATCTTGATCAAATTGATGTCGATTGTTTCTTTGGTCATTGCGCCTACTTTGAGTGGCATGTTTGCTAAAAATATCCAAGAGCACAGAAAGGCAAAATTAGGCATGATGATGACTGCTTGTAAAGAAGCAGGTTGTACGCCAGAAGAATGTGAAGCAGTGATGAATGGCGCCAAAGATGCTCCTTGCTGCGAAGGCAAAACGGATTGTGCAGATGCTGCAACTTGTAAAGGGGGTGCTGATTGTACTTGTGCCGATTGCGCCAAGGGAAATACGGCAGATTCAGCTCTTGTGACACCTACGGTTGTTGAAGATCCAAAACCAACAGAACCGGTGCATTAATATTCCGCTTTTTGTAACTCATTAGAAATCCTGCTCAGTATATTTGAGCAGGATTTTTTTTACCCTTGAAAATATAACGCATGAAAA
>JAIXWS010000039.1 GCA_027491165.1 Sphingobacteriales bacterium
CATAATCATTGCCTCGGCAAAAGCATCTTGGTTCAAACCCAAATCAATTTCCTTTTCGGCACACCATTGCAAGATATTTTCGGTGGCTACATTACCCACCAATTCATCTTCGGCCATAGGGCAACCACCAATACCTTTGATAGAACTATCGAAACGCCAGCATCCATTTTGATGAGCAGCTTCAAACTTTTCGCGCCAAGTAGCAGCCGTTGAGTGAAAATGGGCGCCAATAGCGGTATTCGGAAATTCAGGAATGAGGTTTTGGTAAATGTATTCAATTGTGTCGGGCTGGGCTACTCCCACCGTGTCGGCCATCGCAATAGTTTGAATACCCATTTGCGTGAGTTTCGCCACCCAATCTATCGCTACTTGTGCCGAATATTCATCGCCATAAGGATTACCAAAACCCATAGAAATATAAACAACAAGCTGTTTTCCATGGCGCAGGCAAAGGCTTTGTATGTCCGCTACTTGTGCCAGCGATTGGGCAATTGTTTTGTTGGTATTGCGCAATTGAAAGGTTTCGGAAATAGAAAAGGGGAAACCGATATAAGTGATTTCGTCATATTGCACAGCGTCTTCGGCACCGCGTGTATTGGCTACAATGGCTAGTAATTTGGTTTTGTTATTGAGCTTTAATTGTGGAATCACTTCCTTAGTATCGGCTAGTTGCGGTATGGCTTTTGCCGAAACAAAAGAACCAAAATCGAGCACATCAAAACCAACCTCGAGTAATTTATTGAGGTATCTTACCTTTTGCTCAGTAGGGATAAAATGCGCCCAGCCTTGCATCGCATCGCGTGGACATTCAACTAAAGATATTTTATGAGTACTCATTATTTACAAGTTTTGAGGGCTACTGATTTTTTCCAAAAACAAAGCTAAACCTTTCTTTTCGGCCTCGCCCAAATGGTAGCAAATATTATCCTTGTAATAGGTTTTAAGACTATAATATGGGATATGATTCGCTGCCGCAATCTCATCTAAATGCTCTAAACCTATAGCCATAGCGGCATTAAATTCTTCCAAAAAGTCTTGGGGCAACTCTTTGTTGGAAACCCAAGCAGCAAACACAAAGGGTAATCCAGTAAAGGATTTCCAAGCGGCAGATAGATCGTAATTGTATTTAAAATGGGGTAATTGTTCCAAGGCTCGGTCGCCAATGATGACGCCTGCCGTTTTCCCTTTTATTTCCGAAATAAAATCTGGACCAGCCGCCACATAACGAACTTCTTTATGCCAATATTCTGTACACAACAATTGGGTAAGTCGTACCGAAGTTCGGGACTGGTAATCGAGTATAATGGTGTCTATTTCGTCTAGGGGCAATGCACTGAATAAAGCCACAGATACTACATTTCCATTGGCAGCAATACCATAATCTGCCACAATTTTGGCCCCATTTATTTCTTGTAACGCTGCCACAGGCATCAGCGCCATATCGATACTACCCTCTCTAAGTTGTTGGGCCAATTGTGCTGGATAAGCAAGACTTAATTCAATTTTGTTTTTAATTGCTGAAGCTTCAATGCCATACAGCAATGGTTTAGTATTCAAATAACTTACAGCTCCAACTTTTATTTTGCTCATCAAGGGCTTACATTTGTGCGCAAATATAGCGCAATAGCAGATTCACAATATGGCAGACCAGCTCCTCATTTATACAGACGGTTCTTCACGAGGCAATCCAGGTCCTGGTGGATATGGGGCTTTATTGATGTGGGGCAACAAGTGTAAAGAACTATCTCAGGGTTATCGCCGAACCACCAACAACCGTATGGAATTGATGGCGGTTATCGCTGCTCTGCAGGCATTGACCAAAACGGGAGTCCAAATTGTCATTCATTCCGACAGCAGTTATGTAGTGAATACGGTTGAGAAACGATGGCTTCAAGGTTGGTTGCGCACTAATTTTAAAGGAAAGAAAAATGCAGACCTTTGGCGTCTATATCATCAATTGTCGCTAGCGCATAATATCAAATTTGTTTGGGTAAAGGGTCATGCCGATAATCCTTACAACAATCGGTGTGATGAATTGGCCACTGCAGCTGCGGATAGTAGAAACTGGTTGATCGACGAAGGTTTTGAACAAGAAGAATCTCACCCTACCCTTTTATAAAACGTAATGAATATAGCAATAATTGGTGCCGGGGCTGCGGGTTGTTTTGCTGCCGCTAATATTCCTTATCATCCCGATAATGAAGTAGTGGTTTTTGAAAAATCGGCCCGTGCGATGCAGAAAATTAAAGTAAGTGGTGGCGGGCGATGTAATGTAACCCACGCTTGTTTTGAGGTAAATGAATTGGTGGAGAAATATCCAAGGGGTAAACAATTGTTACGCAAAACCTTTTATCAATTTGGACCACAAGACACGATTCAATGGTTTGAGCAAAGAGGTGTACAAATCAAAGAAGAAGCTGATGGGCGTATGTTTCCTGATACAAATGATTCACAAACTATCATTGATTGTATTTGGGCAGAAATGATGCGCCAAAAAGTTCAGATTCGATTTGGTAAAGGTTTGATTAAAATTGAAGCAAAGGGCGATCAATACCTCATTCATTTTGCAGATAAGAGCACTTATTTGGCCGATAAAATCTTAATTGCTACTGGTGGCTTCCCTAAGTTAGAGCAATACCAATGGATAGAAATTTTACCCCAAAAAGTAGAAAGTCCCGTTCCCTCATTGTTTACATTCAATTTACCCAAGCACCCTATTACCGAATTAATGGGTGTTGTTGCTGAGGCTAGGGTTAAAATTGCAGGTACAAAATTTATGGAGCAAGGACCCTTGCTCATTACCCATTGGGGCTTTTCGGGTCCCGCTATATTACGTTGCTCGGCCTGGGCAGCCCGGACCTTGAGCGAAAGAAATTACCATTTCAACATCAGTATTAATTGGCTTAAAGAAACTACTGATAATGATTTGAAAGAACTACTCAACTCTTTAAGGCAATACGAAGGCAAGCAATTGGTGCACCATAAAAATCCTTTTGGCCTAGCCAAAAGACTGTGGGAATATTTTATGAATCATATTGGCATACTAGAAACAACTCGTTGGGGAGATTTGCCTGCAGCACAACAAAATAAGCTCATTGAAACCCTGCTGCGTGATGTTTATGAAGTAAAGGGTAAAACTACATTTAAGGAAGAATTTGTAACCTGTGGTGGTGTGTTACTTAAAGATATTGACCCTCAAACAATGGAAAG
>JAIXWS010000134.1 GCA_027491165.1 Sphingobacteriales bacterium
ACCGAAAGAAAAATGGCCCAAAAACTAAACAACTCACTACCCCAATGCACTAACATCAAAGGCGTGAGTATAATGGTTTTGGCAAAAGAACTGAGGAAAAAAATAATCGTCCAAATAGTTCCTTTTTTGAGGCTATTGTCCAACAAGAGGCGGTGTAGATTTATCGTTCAAACCTACAAAAAAATAGGTAGCCAAAGCGCATAAAGTTTGACAAAACACGTTGATATGTGCGGGCTAATATTTAAGTTTGCACACCGAAAAGATAGATTATGCAAGGATTACAAATGGTAGACCTCAAACGTCAATACCAAAATATAAAAACTGAAGTGGATGCTGCCATCCAAAGCGTGATAGACAATACCGCTTTTATTAACGGCCCCGAAGTCAAACATTTCGCTACTGAATTGGCTAACTATTTGGGCGTAAAACATGTAATCCCCTGTGCAAATGGAACAGATGCTTTGCAAATAGCCTTAATGGCTTTGGGTTTAAAACCCGGCGACGAGGTAATTACCCCTTCCTTTACCTACATTGCAACAGTAGAAGTTGTAGCCTTGTTGCGCTTGAAGCCAGTCTTTGTTGATGTGGATGCGGATACCTTCACGATGAATATAGATAGTGTCCGAAATGCCATTACCGACAAAACAAAGGCTATTATTCCCGTACACCTTTATGGACAGAGCGTGAATATGGAGGAGTTATTGGCTCTAGCCAATGAAAAAAATATTCCTGTAATAGAAGATAATGCACAGGCCATTGGCGGCACTTATACTTTTAAAGATGGTACGCAAAAGAAAACGGGCTCTATGGGCATTATCGGATGCACTTCTTTTTTCCCATCAAAAAATCTAGGTTGTTATGGTGATGGTGGTGCCATGTTTACCAATGATGACGCCCTTGCCGAGCAGCTTTCGATGATCGCTAACCATGGACAAAAAGTACGCTATTACCACGAAATGGTGGGTTGTAACAGTCGACTCGATTCGATACAAGCAGCAGTACTCCGTATTAAATTACGCAAGTTAGACGAGTATTGTGATGCTCGACGTGCTGCTGCCGACTATTACGATAATGCATTTGCAAACAACGCTAATATTATTACGCCCCACCGTGCAGCCTATAGCACACACGTTTTCCATCAATACACGCTTCAGGTTAAGGTGGACCGTGATAAGGTACAGGAATTACTTGCGGAGAAAGGGATACCCTCGATGATTTACTATCCAGTATCTAGTCACAAACAAGAGATGCTGAAAGAATTTGGTGGTGCAGAATACCATTTGCCTGTAACTGATTTCTTAAATACTTGTGTCATTTCTTTACCCATTCATACCGAATTAACAAGCGAAGAATTACGCTATATTTCTGAGCATGTACATGCTATTGTAAACCAATTGAGCAAATAAATGAATGTTATTACAACACCATTCGAAGGATTATTGATTTTGGAACCCCGCGTCTTTGGGGATGACAGAGGATATTTCTTTGAGAGTTTTAACGAGCAGGTTTTTGAAAAAGAGACTGCTTTTGGATACAAATTTGTGCAAGACAACCAAGCCCGCTCCGTAAAAAATGTATTGCGCGGCTTGCATTATCAAAACAACCCAATTGCGCAGTCCAAATTGATCCGTTGCCTGCAAGGCCGCATTTGGGATGTGGTGGTGGACTTACGCCGCGATAGTAAAACCTACAAGCAATGGTATGGCGTTGAACTTAACGACGAAAATAAGCGCCAATTTTTGATTCCGCGCGGTTTTGCTCATGGCTATTCGGTGCTGAGTGATACTGCCGAAGTTTTTTATAAATGTGATAATTTTTACAGCAAAGAAAATGAAGGTGGTGTCTTCTATAAGGATCCAAGCCTAAACATCGATTGGAAAATCAACCTCGACGAAGCCATCGTTTCGGACAAAGACAAAATGCAACCGATGTTTGCCGATTGTAATAGCCAGTTTTAAAAATGTCCAAAAATTATTTAGCTTTCCAAAAATTATTTACCTTATGAAACAATACACCATCGTCACAGAGTCGTCTATGTGGTCAACAAAACAATTGATAGCAAAAGTAGAAAAGCTCTTGAATGAAAAAAACCAAGAAGGCTACCAAATTGTTAGTGTTTCTTTTGGCTTAAATATTTGGTGGATACCCACAGCCTTTATCACCATCTGTAAATAGAATACTCCTCTACAACAATTTAAAAAACTAAAGACACTTATTATTAACCGCGAGCAAAATTGCTTGCGGTATTTTTTTTACAAATCATCAAAACGATATAAAGGATCTAGAAAATCATCTGGCCCCATTTCAAAAACAGTTTTAATAAGCCCATCGTGCAAATCATATACCCATCCATGCAAAGAGGGCATTTGACATTCTTTCCAAGCTTTTTGGATGATACTCGTTTTGGCCAGATTAATGACTTGTTCTTGAACATTCAATTCTACCATTCTATTTATTTTATCCGATTCTTGATCCAATTGTTCAATTTCTGTGCTATGAATTCGGTATACATCTTTAATATTCCTAATCCATTTATTGATGATACCGAAATTATGATTAGTCATAGCAGATTTTACACCACCACATCCATAATGTCCACAAACAATTATGTGCTTAACTTTTAAGTGGTTTACAGCATACTCGAGTACGGCCAATAAGTTGATATCCGTATGCACAACCATATTGGCAATATTGCGATGTACAAATATTTCACCAGGATGGGTTCCTGTAATTTTATCGGCAGGCACACGGCTATCACTGCATCCTATCCACAAATAATCAGGGTTTTGAATATGCTCCAATCGTGTAAAATAATCGGGATCTACTTCTACGACTTCTTTAGCCCACTTTTTATTGTTTTCTAATAATTGATTAAAGTGATTCATTTTTCTGTATTTTAATTAATAGGTGCTGTCAGCTTGGCAAAAATGATTGAATATCAATATTTAAAAATCTACACAAAGAAACTAATATTTATCAAGGATGCCTTTACAAGCTTAACTTCCTTCATCAATTCAAATACATCATAATTGATCTGCTATTTTGTAGCGGCAACAATCATTGCTAGATTACCAGAGCTTGATCAAAGGTACTGCTTACAATTGCTTTAATCAAGACAGTGTGCTTCTTCTGCTCAATTTAATGTAATGGTATCGAATTCAATAAGATTTGGTTTATCAAACAGCTGAATAATGGGGTTTGCCATGGGCATTAATTGGCTTTTAAGAGACAATGTAGTGTAACTAGACGTATTGCCCGCCTTGATGTATCATAAAACCATGGAACATTTTCATTCGGAAAAAAAGCCTTAGCCAAAAAGTTCTACACCATGTATTCTCATCCATCCGCTGCATGTAGATGATACTCCTTATCCTTGAGTTGTTTTCGTAATGCAAAAAACAGCTTTTATGGCACAGACCCTTTCAACAAATAGAACGAAACAATAAAAACTATTGAGCGCTCAGACTCGTTTTTTTTGAATATCTTTAAAAATCAATATTTACAAAAGTTTAAGGATTTATAGCGCTTTAAAACTATCTAAAAAAAACGGTTTTGAAGATTATAAGTATATTTTTGCGAACGTAGTAATACCATTCAACTTATGGCAGAACAAGGAAGCAACACAACATTCAGTAAATTAGTGAATATACTTAAATATGAAAAAGCTGAAATTTCATCAGTATATTTTTATGCTATACTAGGTGGGCTGATACAGCTATCCTTGCCTTTGGGCATTCAAGCCATCATTGCATTTGTTATGGGTGGTGGCATATCTACATCTATTGTCCTGTTAATTATGGCAGTTGTTTTAGGTGTTTTTTTGGTAGGCTTTCTTAGGGTCAATCAAATGCGCATTATAGAAACAATCCAACAACAAATATTTGTTCGATATTCTTTTTGGTATGCTAGTCGTATTCCGAAACTTAACTTAAGTAAGGTTGATGATTACTATTTACCCGAATTTGTCAATCGATTTTTTGATGTACAGAATCTACAAAAAGGGATGTCGAAACTTTTACTCGATATGCCGGCTGCAACAATTCAAATCCTTTTTGGATTAATGCTCTTGTCCTTTTACAGCGCCACTTTTATCATTTTTGGTTTATCGTTAGTCATTGTCCTGTATTTGCTATTGCGCCTTACAGGCAACAAAGGCTTGCAATCGAGCATGAAAGAAAGTGACTTCAAATACAAAGCAGGAGGCTACCTCCAGGACCTTGCCCGTGCGGTTACTGCATTTAAATTTTCGAGTGCAGCCTCCTTACATATCAAAAAAACAGACCAATTTGTAGGTGGTTATTTAGATGCAAGAACGGAACATTTTAAAGTGTTGAAATTTCAGTATTGGACACTTATTGGATTTAAAGTCATGATCACAGCGGCCATGCTCAGTGTCGGTGTATTATTGGTCATTCAACAAGAATTGAATCTTGGACAGTTTGTAGCTGCAGAAATTGTAATTGTAATGATTATAGATTCGGTAGAAAAAATTATCATCAACTTGGAAAGTGTTTATGATGTTTTAACCTCTGTAGACAAACTTTCTAAAATACTAGATAAACCCGAAGAATCACAAGGTACAGAAGCTTTAGAATGTCATCAAAAAGGTTTGGAACTAAAATTAAGTAATGTTGATTTTGGATATCAATTAGACAAATGGGTTTTACACGACATCAATTTAGACATTCATTCAGGCGAAAAAATATCAGTCTATGGACCAAATGCTTCTGGAAAATCATCCTTATTGAAATTATTAAGTGGAGTTTATAGGAGTTTTAGCGGTACTTATTTTATCAACAATTTACCCATCGATAAATACGACAATGCATCCCTGAGAGCGGCAATTGGCGTGCAACTCAATGGCCAAGAAATTTTTGAAGGTACACTAAGGGAAAATATCTGCATTGGCGATGACCGTATTACAACTGATAGGATAATGTACATGGCAGAAATCGTTGGCCTAAAAGATTTTATACTGCAACAAAAAGATGGTATAGAAGTAAAACTCAATTCTGCTGGTGAACATCTATCAGGGATCATAGCCCGAAAAATACTGCTTATGAGAGCGCTAGTCGCAGATTCTAGCTTGGTTTTGCTCGAAAATCCTTGGCAGAATATGGAGGAAGAATATGTGCAAGCCATTCAAGATTATATCCTTCATAAAATGCCCCATACAACAGTTGTGGTCGTAAACAATGATTTATTTTTTGCAACTAAATGTCATAAAATAATTGCCCTAGACAAAGGAAAAATTCAAAGTATAAAAGTGAATTAAGCAAATGCAGGACATCAAAAATAGAATTCAAAAAGAAGCAGGTGGCAAGACGCCCATTACCTCATTCGAAAAAATATATTTTGGTAATCATAAGAGTAATATTCGTAAGTGGTTTTATGGTATTTTAATAAGCCTATTCTTATTCTTATTCCTACCCTGGACCCAAAATATTAGGGCTAGAGGTGCTGTAACCACCTTACGTCAAGAATATCGACCACAGCAATTGAACACGATTATCGCTGGACGAATTGTAAAATGGCATGTCAAAGAAGGAGATATGGTAAAAAAGGGGGACACCATTGCACAATTGGCAGAGATAAAAGATGCTTATCTCGACCCTCAATTACTAGATCGTACCAAAGAACAAATGGAAGCAAAAGTTGCATCCGTTTCCTCTTATACAGACAAGGTAAATGCTACATCTGAACAAATGAAAGCCATTGAGCAATCTAGGGGTTTGAAATTAGAGCAGCTTCAAAATAAAATCCAACAAAATACCCTCAAAATCATTAGCGATAGCATGGATATGATCGCAGCTAATAATGATTTTAAAATTGCAGAAGCTCAATACAAACGTCAGCTGGTTATGCGCGATAGTGGACTTGCGTCCTTGGTGCAAGTAGAACAACGCAACCAGTCAATGCAAAGTGCCCTAGCTAAAAAAATGAGCGCTGAAATAAAGCTGAACAATACCCGAACAGATCTCACCAATGCCAAAATAGAACTGAATCAAACCCAACAAGAGTATATCGAAAAATACTCCAAAGCACAGGGCGACCGCGCTGCCGCACAAAGCGAAATAGCCAGCGGAAAGGGAGAAATATCGAAACTGCAAAATCAATTTGCCAACTATACTATTCGTAATGGACAATACTTTTTGATAGCCCCACAAGACGGTCAAATCATTAATGCGAGTAAAGCAGGTATTAACGAAATTGTAAAAGAAGGGGAAACACTTTTAGAAATTGTACCCAAAAATATTGGCTTAGCTGTAGAAATCTATGTAAAACCTGTCGATTTACCCCTTGTCGAAAAAGGACAAAGAATCAATATGGTTTTTGATGGGTTCCCGGCTGTCGTATTTAGTGGATGGCCTGCGGCATCCATAGGTATGTTTCAAGGACAAATAGCGGCTATCGAAAACAGTGTGAGTCCTAACGGAATGTTTAGAGTATTAATTGCCCAAGTGGATGGCGAGAAACCTTGGCCCCCAAGTTTAAAAATAGGCACTGGTGTCAACGGGATCGCCCTACTTAATGATGTATTTATTTGGTACGAACTGTGGCGAAACATTAACGGATTTCCTCCTGATTTTTACAAAGCGCAAGAAAGCAAATCGATTAAGGATGCAAAGAAAAAGAAATAGCTGTTATTGGATTGTGTGCTTACTTGTATGGGCAACCAATAGTTGGGCACAAACAACAAATATCAGTGACAAAACACTGAGCCAAGATGAATTTATTTCTATCGTAAAACAGTACCACCCTGTGGTGCGCCAAGCTACTATTGGCGTGGAACGTGCCAAGGCCAATCTGTTAGAAAACAGAGGTGCCTTTGACCCAACAATTGGTGCGGATTATAGCACCAAAACCTTTGGCGGAAAAGGCTATTACGATTATTTTAATCCAGAAATTGTAATCCCCACTTGGTTTGGTATCGACCTAAAAGCGGGTACCGAAAAAATAGAAGGCGATAGGGCTGGCAACGAACTTACAATGGGCGAATCGAGTTATATCGGGGTAAAAATGGGGCTACATCAATTATTGTTCGATAAGCGCCGTGCTGCTTTGCAACAAGCCAAAAGCATGGTAAAACTCAGTAAGGCCGAACAAGAATTAATCCTCAATGATTTGTTGTTTGATGCTATTGCTGCCTATTGGCAATGGGTGCGTAATTATGAAATTTACAACATCGTTCAAGACGCCCTAGAAGTTAGTAAAGAACGTTTTCGTTTTGTAAAAGTAGAATATGAACAAGGATCGAAACCCGCTATAGATACCACAGAGGCATTGACTCAATTGCAAACCTTTCAAATGCTGGCCCAATCTACTAAACTAGAATGGCAAAATGCGGGATTGATGCTCAGCAATTATTTATGGATGCCAGACCAAAAGTCGATGGATTGGAACGAAAATATCGTGCCGATTGACAACCAAATAAATGAAGCCTACCCTATTCCTCCTGCATTGGAAACACTATTAGCAACAGCAGCCAATAGTCATCCCAAATTGCGGAGCTTAGATTTTAAAGTGGACATTCTCGAAACCGAACGCAAGTTAAAAGCGCAATCTTTTATCCCAAAATTAAGTGTTAGTGGGAATGCGCTCAATAGTGGTTTTACTTTTAACAATCCGACAAACAGACTATTACTCGAAAACAACCATAAATTGGGTGTGGATTTGTCTGTGCCACTATTCATGCGCCAAGCAAGAGGAGCCTACAAACAAGCAAGACTTAAAATTGAAGAAACCAATCTGCAACAAGACCTTACAGCGCTTGAAATAAACAATAAAATCAAAAGTTATTACAACGAGGTGTTTAATCTTCAAAGCCAAATCAACACTTTTGAAGATGCTTATAAAAACTATAGTAGACTTTATCAAGGAGAAGTCATTCGGTTTACAAATGGCGAGAGCACCCTATTTGTGATGAATGCTCGACAAAACAAAGTGCTCGAAGTGGCTCAAAAATTGGTTGAGCTCAAAGCTAAATGGCGTAAATCCTATGCTGGATTGCTATGGGCTGCTGCGGCTTTGGATTAATAGTTCTTCTACACCCTTGTTTCCCCTAACCTTTAGATTCTTGGCTCTAATAACAGCATATGGATTGTGGGAATCCACAGCCTGCCGCAGGAATGCCTAAAGAAATGAAGTACCCATAAGTTAAGACCTATTCTTTGTCAGGACCATATCCTCTCAGATGTTCAAAAACTAGAGAAAATTGACCCCATAAAAAAACCGTCAGAATTGCATCTGACGGTTTTACTATTTTGAGTAATTGAATCTTAGTTTTTACCTGCAATGGCGTCTTGCACCAATTGTGCTGCTTCGCTCAATTGGATGGCACTTTGTACTTTAAGACCAGAATTAACGATTAATTCTTTTGCTACTTCGGCATTAGTACCTTGCAAACGAACAATGATAGGGATATTGATATTACCCATATTGTTGTAGGCCTCGATCACGCCAGCCGCAACGCGGTCGCAACGAACGATACCACCAAAGATATTGATCAAAATTGCTTTTACGTTAGGGTCTTTCATAATAATACGGAAACCAGCCTCAACGGTTTGAGCATTTGCAGTACCACCTACATCCAAGAAGTTAGCAGGCTCACCACCAGCCAATTTAATCATATCCATGGTAGCCATAGCCAAACCAGCACCATTTACCATGCAACCCACATTACCGTCTAATTTTACATAGTTAAGGTTGAATTCGCCTGCTTCTACTTCGGTAGGATCTTCTTCAGATTTGTCGCGCATATCTTTCAAATCTGGATGACGCATTAAAGCATTATCATCAAGATCCATTTTACAGTCAACAGCGATGATTTTATCGTCAGCACTTTTGAACAATGGGTTAATTTCGATCATTGATGCATCTAGACCAACATAAGCATTATATAAGTTGGTTACAAATTTCACCATGTTTTTAAAGGCCTCACCGCTCAAACCAAGGTTGAAAGCGATATTGCGTGCTTGATAGCCTTGAAGGCTCATATTGGGGGCAACCCACTCTTTGAAAATTCTATCAGGTGTATTGTGCGCTACTTCTTCAATGTCCATACCACCTTCGGTGCTGTACATGATTACGTTTTGCTTTTTGGTACGATCCAAAAGAATAGAAAGATAAAATTCTTTTCTGTCGCTTGGGCCATCATAATACATGTCTTGTGCTACCAACAATTTGCTTACTTTTTTACCAGCTGCACCTGTTTGGATAGTCACCAAAGTATTTCCTAAAATATTTTTCGCAACACGCTCCACATCCTCAGCGCTTTTCACTACAGCTACACCACTTTGTTCTGGCACTTCTACCATACGACCTTTACCACGGCCACCAGCGTGTATTTGCGCTTTGACTACTACAAATTTGCTTCCCGTTTGGCTTGAGATTTGGCTATAAGCATTCAACGCATCAGTTACATTTTCAACTGCAATACCTTCTTGAGTAGGTACATTGTAGCGTTTCAATAATTCTTTGGCTTGATATTCGTGTACGTTCATTATTTAAGGAAAATTTTGTGCGAAGTTAAAAGAATAATTTGTTTGTTTTATTTTTTATGAAAAAAGTAATGTATTCCATTCAATTATCTAAATAAATCGGTTGTCGATCCCCGCTCATTTATTCCGCAACCACACCCTCGGGGTTTTCGGGCCGAAACACAAGATTGATGACACATTATAAAAAATAACAATCCCCAAAAAAATACCTGGCCTATGATGGACTTCATGGAAAAATACACTTCTACCGTTTAGGCTTTGGCAGGTTCTTGTAAAATATCAATAAACTCTGCAGCCGCTATTTCCATTTTATTGATCATTTTGTTGATTTGAGCATTTAAATAATCATAGGCAACGTGCGCCAACAATCCAATAATTAAACCTACAGCAGAGGTAACCATTTTGGTATAGATACCACCAGCAATGCCTTCTAGTGAAAAACCTTCTTGCTGGATATTGAAAAATAAGATAATCATACCTGCAATGGTACCTAAGAAACCAAACATAGGGGCAATGCGAGATATCGTATTGAGCGCTGACATGTTTTTTTCTAACTGATATACTTCCAATTTACCGGCAGTTTCCATTGCTTTTTCAATACTATCTACTGGCTTACCAATGCGGTTGACGCCCTTTTCAATCATTCGAGCAATAGGCGAATCGGTATTTTTACATTGCGATTTTGCACCCTGCAAATTTCCAGCGACAATTTGTTCGCGGATACGATTAACGAAATTCACATCTAAAACAGCCGCTTTGCGAATAGCCGAAAAACGTTCCCAAAAAATATATACCATTGCTACAGAACACAATAGCAAGGGTATCATCAACAAACCACCTTCTTTGAGTAAGGCAAATAAGGATAGCTTTTCTTTGGCAGGCTCAGTAAGCTCTGTGACTGATTGTGCTATGCTATCTGCTTGAAGTAAGATGGTATTTAGTATCATGTTCATGTTATTTTTATAATGCTCCGCAAATATATTTATTTGAACCCGTAAAAAATTTCTTTTTTACAGCACTTATACAAAACATAATTATCGCAGTTTTAGTATGCATCTGCCAAAAATTATATTGTATATAAAGGAAAATGCCCCAAGAAACTTTACCTTCAATTCTTTACAGCTATTTAAAAATCCTCAAATCGATGAAAATTTCTTTCCACGGCGCAGCACGAACGGTAACAGGCTCAAAGCACATCATCCATTTAAAAAATGGCAAACAAATATTGCTCGACTGTGGCCTCTTCCAAGGTATGGGAAAAGACACCCTCAGATTAAATAGTATTTTTGGATTCCAACCTACGGAATTGAATTATGTAGTTATTTCCCACGCACACATTGACCATATTGGTTTACTACCGAGATTAGTTGCTTTAGGATTTAATGGTCCTATTTATTGCACCGACGCCACAGAAGATTTGGCCAAAATAATGCTGGTAGATTCGGCCAGAATTCAAGAGGCTGATGTGCTGCATATCAACAAGCAAAGAGCACGCGATGGGCGCGATTTAATAGAACCTTTATATACTATTGAAGATGCTCAAAATGTTTTACCCCGGTTTCAAGCGGTTCCCTACAACCAAGCCATACAAATAGACAAGGACATTGAATTATTATACACCGATTCGGGCCACATCTTGGGCAGTGCCGCTGTAAACCTAAGTATTCAAGAAGAAGGCAAAACAAAGCGCATTACTTTTAGTGGCGACCTTGGCCGATATAGAGATGTCATTCTTCGATCGCCACAGTCATTTCCGCAAGCGGATGTTATTATTATGGAAAGTACATACGGCAATAAATTGCATGAAGACGCTAAGCCTATGATTGACGACCTGCTTCAACACATTGTAGATACGTGTATCAAAAAGAAAGGCAAACTCATCATTCCCGCGTTTAGCGTTGGCCGCACGCAAGAATTGCTGTACGCACTCAATAGATTAGAACTAGAAAACAGACTGCCGAAAATACCCTATTATGTAGATAGTCCCTTATCTATAAAAGCTACCAACATAATCAAAGAGCACCCTGAATGTTTTAATGCAGCGGTCCAAAAAATGCTCCAGCGAGATGAAGATGTTTTTGATTTTAAAGGCCTAGAATTTATAGAAACAGCACAAGAATCTAGGGCGCTAAACGAGAATAATAGCCCATGTGTTATCATCTCGGCATCAGGTATGGCAGAAGCTGGGCGGGTTAAGCACCATATTCTACACGGAATAGAAAATCCCCAAAACACAATACTCATTGTGGGATATTGCGAGCCCCAATCCTTAGGGGCAAGACTAGC
>JAIXWS010000067.1 GCA_027491165.1 Sphingobacteriales bacterium
AATTCGGTACGGGTACCTTCTTTGCCATGCTCGTAACCGAGATCCTGCAAATGACATTCACCTGCTTGGTCGCATACAGGGCAGTCCAAAGGATGATTCAACAAAAGGAATTCTGTAACCCCTTTACGGGCGTCAATTACCTTTTCCGAAGTCATGCTTTTTACTTCCATACCATCCATGACACCCGTGCGGCAGCTTGCTACCAATTTGGGCATGGGGCGTGGGTCCTTTTCAGAACCTTTGCTTACCTCTACCAAACAGGTACGGCATTTACCGCCACTACCTTGAAGATGGCTATAGTAGCACATTGTCGGTGGGGCTACTGCTCCGCCTACTTTGCGTGCAGCTTCCAATATTGAAGTTCCCGCAGGCACTTCAATGGTAATGTTGTCTATTGTTACTTTAATGTTGTCACTCATTGCTATTTCCAAGATCACGCAAAGGCGCTAAGTTCCCGCCAAGGCGCAAATTTTATAAGTTATTTACAATTCGATGAATTCCGTCTTTTATTAAGGGCACTTTAAAATTTATTAGTAATCCAAGTTTCTTTCCTGAAACCTTTAAATAAGTAATCACTTGTTTATAATGAACCTCAGAAAGACCCTCAATCGATTTTAATTCAAGTATTACTTTGTTTGCAACAATTATATCTGCACGAAACCCAATTCCCATATCATTTCCATCGTGCCAGACTTTTATGCCACATTGCCTTTGAAATGGAATTCCAATCTTCTCCAATTCATAACATACCATCTCTTCATAAACCGTTTCAAAAAGTCCCGGTCCGTATTGTTTGTGTAATCGGTAACAGATGTCTACTACAATTTTTGAAATTTCGTTTTCATCCATAATCCAAATTTTAAAAAAACCTTCTGCGGCTTTGCCTAAACTTTGCGCCTTTGCGTGAAATTCTATGCACTCACCACTTCCAAAGGATCCGCATAATGTGCTAATCCATAATTTCTTGTTTGGCTTTCTTCGGGGTTCAAAATATGCCATTCAAATTCATCTCTGAAATGTCGGATAGCTGCTGCAACTGGCCAAGCTGCTGCGTCGCCTAATGGACAAATCGTATTGCCTTCAATTCTTCTTTGAATATCCCATAACAAATCAATATCTGCCATAGTCCCTTGTCCGTATTCTATTTTTTTCAAAATGCGATACATCCAGCCCGTTCCTTCGCGGCAAGGACTACATTGTCCGCAACTTTCGTGCTTGTAGAAACGTGCTAAAGACATCGTGTGGCGCACCACACATTGGTCTTCGTCCAACACAATAAATCCACCCGAACCCAACATAGAGCCCGTTGCAAATCCGCCATCAGAAAGACTTTCGTAGTTCATATAGCGTGTTTCACCTTTTGCTGTTTTGAGCAAAAGGTTTGCTGGCAAAATGGGAACAGAGGAACCGCCCGGGATACAAGCTTTTAATTTTTTGCCATTGGCTATTCCTTGACACCATTCATCACCATAGATAAACTCTTCAACAGAAAGATCGAATGGAATTTCATAAACACCGGGGCGTTTTAAATTGCCACAGGCCGACATCAATTTAGTACCTGTAGAACGACCCACACCAATCTTACCATATTCTTCGCCACCCATATTGATGATGGGCACAACCGCTGCAATCGTCTCTACATTATTCACCACAGTAGGGCGCATCCACACCCCTTGTATCGCAGGGAATGGCGGCTTGATACGTGGATTGCCACGCTTGCCCTCAAGACTTTCAATTAAGGCAGTTTCTTCACCACAGATATATGCACCCGCGCCGCGATGTACATAAATTTCACAATCAAATCCAGAACCAAGAATATTTTTACCCAACCAGCCATTTGCTTTTGCTTCGGCAATGGCTTGCTCCAAGATATCCGGAATCCAAGCGTACTCGCCACGGATATAGACATAAGAGGTATTGCTTCCCAAAGCAAAAGAAGAAATAATCATTCCTTCGATAAACAAGTGGGGCAAGAACTCCATGAGGTAACGATCTTTAAAAGTACCCGGCTCCGACTCATCGGCATTCACCACCAAATGGCGGGGCACACCTTCAGGTTTTGCGAGGAAGCTCCACTTCATGCCTGTAGGGAAGCCTGCGCCTCCACGACCACGCAATCCACTCTTCTTTACCTCTTCTACTAACTCGTCTGGAGTCATTTTCAAGGCCTTCTCTACAGCACGGTAGCCACCGGTTTTGCGGTAGGTTTCGTAATAACGAATGCCCTCAACCTGGGCGTTTTCTAATAATAATTTCATACCTAAAATATCAAATTTTAAAAGGCAAAATCGATTAACCTCTTAGTTTTTATTTTCTTCATTCAACTTCAGGCTCTGCCTGCTCATCAATATCCACCGCCCTCTTTTCCATTGCCATATTTGAGTGACTTTGAGCTGAAATTCTAAAACCGAATTCCCCATGATCACTACAAATTGGCCTTTGCTTTTTGCCAGCCCCATATGGCCATCAATCGCTGTTTCTATATGATCCAGCTTTATCGACTTGTAGCTTAGCGTGCCGTCCTTCAAATGTTGTATCATCTCTTTCCTCGTTTCTATCCACCCGTTAGAATGGGCATATTGTATGCGCTGACTCACCAATTTTTTTATGGCTTTGTTGTTTTTCATCACCAAGGCCAAGTGGAGCCTGTTCACTGCGTTCTGCAAACCTATCGAATCTTTTTGCTGCGCTTGCAAAGAAACATTGCACAACAGCATCAACATCAATAAAGACCCTTTCCAAAACACAACACGCCTATTCTGCATTATATCGAATCATCAAATAATCTTCTAACGGTGTAAAAAAGAAATCAAACCAAGCCGTTTTTTGGCTCTTCACTTCTTCTTCATCGGGCAAATTGCTATGCTTAAGTACCAGCAAGCTTTGCGCTCCGCTTTCTTTCAATTTAAACTGCACCAAAGAATCTGCTGTCTCCTCACTCCAATCTGCCGCTCTCCAGGTATAGCTTAATTCATGGGCTTGAATGCTCTTCACTTCGCCACGCACCCAGCCCCCAAACAGTTCCACTTGTCCACCCTCCTTTGCTTCAAAAACCACCTCTTCACCACTCCAAATTTCCATTTGCTTTTGCTCTGTAAGCATGGGCATCACCTGGGTAGGTGTCGCTGGCAATAGGATTTCAATTTCTAATGTGTGGCTCATTTTATGCTTTTAACAAAACACTGTTTTCTTCTTTTTGCCTGCCTTGCCCGTTGCTTCTATCTTATCGATATACGCTAAGGCATCTGGCACTTTGCACGCCGTGCCACCCATATCTATGCTCACTATTCCCATTTCTTTCGCCACTTTTTTTGCTTCATCGGCCAAGGGCACAAAGTGTGCGCCTACCGAAATCAAAAAACCATTCATCGTATATCTCACTCTGTTTGCTTGTTGCTGAATGGTTGTGCCAATTCGTTGCAACAAAGCTTTTATTTCTTTTTCATTCAGCTCTTCATCGGGTTTCAGCGCCAATAAATTACTATAGGTACTCCAGCCAGCGGCAGCGATCAGTTCTTTTTCAGAATTCATCCATTCGATGGCCAATTCTCTACCAAAATTGCTTTCGGAGGCAGTCCAAGCAACAGTGTATTCGCTAAGCATGTGCCAAGTGGATTGTGCTGCCCAATGTTGCAAATCTGCTTTGCTCATTTTTTGAGGCTCCGAAATTAATCCGGCAAAATACATGGCGTCTGCATTTCTAGTATTATAAAGAGCTAATGCCAACTCGTGGTTGTGCTTTATTTTCTTCTGAATAACTTTCATATCACCAATCTTCACGCCCCAAAAATCTCCCATAGCACCCTGCTTTGTCCAGGTTTTTCGGGTTTGTTCCGTTCCAAGCTTTTCTAGCGCTGCCATTACTTCTACGAAAGTCATTGCGGTATTTTTAGTTTTTTGCCGCTGCGCGCAATTCTTCAATAATGGCATCCACTCTTTCAATAGTCAAATGCTCGCGATAATGCTTGCCCAATTGCATCATTGGGGCATAACCACAGGCACCTAAACATTCGGCGGGCTTCAAAGTAAACAAACCATCCGCACTTGTTTCGCCTTCGGCAATACCCAATTTGTTTTTGATGTGGCTGATGATTTGATCACTACCACTCAGCATACAGGGGCCTGTCTGGCAAACCTCCAATACATACTTACCCACTGGGTTCATATTGAACATGGTGTAAAAAGTAGCCACTTCATACACTTCGATGGGTTTGATGCTGAGGATCTCGGCAACATAATCCATCACGGGCACGTCTAACCAACCGCCAAATTCTTCTTGGGCCAAATGCAATACAGGAATCAATGCGCTTTTATGCTTCCCCTCGGGGTAGCGGGCAATGATTTCTTTTACTTTGGTCATTTTTTCTTGTGAAAACTGTATCATATAGTAAAGGTTTAAACCTTTCTGATTTTAAATATTTAATTAAGCATCTAACTCTCCGGCTATCACGTTCATGCTACTCAAAGCAATAACCGCATCACTCAGTAAGCCGTCTTTAATCATCTCTGGGTAAGCCTGGTAATAAATAAAGCATGGTCGGCGGAAATGCAAGCGGAAAGGCGCCCTTCCCCCATCACTAATGAGATAAAAACCCAATTCGCCATTGGCACCTTCTACCGAGTGGTATACTTCACCCGCCTTAATGTCAATCTCTCCCATTACTATCTTGAAGTGATAAATGAGCGCTTCCATTTTGGTATACACTTCTTTTTTCTCGGGCAGATAATAAGCTGGCACATCTGCATGATAAACACTAGGATCAAGATCTTTCAATTTTTCAATCGCCTGTTGAATAATTTTATAACTCTGCCACATTTCTCCATTGCGCACCATAAAACGATCGTACACATCGCCATTTGTTCCAACAGGAATGTCGAATTCAAAATCTTCGTAAGAACAATAAGGACTGTGCACACGCACATCATAATCCACACCGGTAGCGCGTAAATTTGGACCTGTAAAGCCATAATTCAAAGCGCGTTCGGCAGAGATAGGGCCTGCGCCAATGCAGCGATCCATAAAAATACGGTTACGGTTCAGCAAGGTTTCAAATTCATGTAAAGCCTTAGGCAAATCCTCCATCAAGGCATGCACTTTTTTCCAACAATCGTCGCTAAGGTTTCTTTCAAAACCGCCAATGCGACCAATATTTGTTGTGAGTCGCGCACCGCATATAGCTTCATATATTTCGTAAATACGCTCACGAATCTGAAAGACATAAGTAAAAGGCGTCAATGCACCGGTATCTACAGCGACTATCGAATTGCACACCAAATGATCGGCAATACGAGCAAATTCCATCAGCATCACGCGCAAATAATCCACACGTTTGGGCATCGTTAAACCCAATAGTTTTTCAACAGTAGTTTGCCAACCAATATTATTAATTGGTGCCGAACAGTAATTGAGTCGATCAGTCAAAGGCTGTATTTGTCCGTAAGGACGGCGCTCCGCAATTTTTTCGAATGCACGGTGGATATACCCCAAGTTCTGGGTTGCGCTCAATACTTTCTCGCCATCTATTTCGAGTACATTTTCGAATATACCGTGTGTGGCGGGGTGTGTCGGCCCCAAGTTCAGGGTTGTCGTTTGCTTTTGGATAGACTCCTCGGCAAGCTGTATATGTTGTATATGTTGGTCTGACATTGTTTATGATTTATGGATTAGCGTCCAAACATTTCATCATCTTTATCCGTGCGGGTTGGGTCTTCCATGGGGAATTCTTTACGCATCGGGAAATAGTTCATTTCGTCTACATTGAGAATACGAACCAAATTAGGATGGCCTATAAAGTTCACACCAAAAAAGTCGAATGTTTCGCGCTCCATCCAGTTGGCACTCGAAAACAAGGTTGTAGCCGTAGCAATATCAGGTTGCGCAAGGGGCACAGAAGCCCTTATTCGGATACGCTTGTTGGCCACCAAATTGTGGATATGATACACGACACAAAGCTCTTCGTCCTTTCTATCAGGATAATGCACCGCGGTGATATCTGTTAGAAATTGAAAAGCCAATCCTGCGTCTTCGTATAAAAACTGAAGCACCTGCATATTGATTTCAGGCTTCATATTAAAGGAGAAGATTCCGAAGCTCTCTTCAAAACCCCACACCGAAGCGCCAAATTGGTCACTAAGTACTTGTTGAATATATTCGTTAGTCATTGTATGCTTTTGCAAATAAAAAAAGGGGCTTAACGCTATTTACTCGATGCCGTAGCTTTCCATCAGTTCTTTATAACGGGGATGATTACGGCGACGAGTACTTTCTGCTCTAACCAAATCTTGCACCCGCAAAATACCTTCTATAATACCTTCTGGCCTTGGAGGGCAACCTGGCACATATACATCTACAGGGATTACCTGATCGATGCCTTGCAATACTGAATAGCTATCAAAAATACCACCACTAGAGGCACATGCACCAATAGCCACTACCCAACGAGGTTCTGCCATTTGCAAATATACCTGGCGCAAAACGGGCGCTAGTTTTTTGGAAATGGTACCCGCTACCAATAATACATCGCATTGGCGCGGAGTGAAGCCCATACGCTCGGCACCAAAGCGACCTAAATCGTAATTAGAACCCATAGTACCCATAAACTCGATACCACAACAAGAAGTTGCAAAAGGCAAAGGCCATAGAGAATGTGAGCGACCAAGACCGACTAATTGATCCATTTTGGTGGCCATAAAACCTTCGCCCGAATAGCCTTCGGGGATGGTTAATTGTCTTTCATTGGTATTATACTGAACCGGACGTCCCATAAAAAATGTATTTTTTCGAAACGATAAAAACGGCTGTTTTCATCGCTATTTCATTAGCAAATTAATCTTCCCATTTCAAAGCACCTTTCTTAATGATGTAGGTAAACCCTATCAAAAAGAAAGACACAAACATGACTACTGCCAAAAAACCTTCGGCACCCAATTCTTTAAAATTGACTGCATAGGGGTAAAAGAAAATCACCTCTACATCAAACAATACGAACAAGATAGCAATCAAGAAATACTTGATAGCCATTGGCTGACGGGCATTTCCAATAGCTTTAATCCCACTTTCAAAGTTGGCCAGCTTGTCTTTTGTTTTACGTTTTGGGCCCAAGAGATGCGAGCCGCCCATCATGATAGCTACGATACCAATAGCCATAAAAATTTGCATCAATATGGGCAAATAATCCGAAAGAGAATTTGTGGCAGCGTTTAACAAAAATAAATTCATAGGGCAATGATAAAGTGTGAATAATAGGTTGGCAAAAATAGCACGAAGCAGCAAATATACAACGAGATAAATGGCTTTTTAATGACAATTTTATAGAAATAATCGATGCCGCTTTAGACTTTTCATTTTAGCTAAGGATATTCAAATATCTTTGCGCTCAATCTTTTATGCAAAAACCCTTTTCAATAGCACTAGTAGGCAATCCCAACAGCGGCAAAACATCGCTGTTTAATGCACTCACGGGGCTAAACCAAAAGGTGGGCAATTTTGCAGGCGTCACCGTCGATAAAAAAACAGGGCTTTGCCCTTTACGCAATGGCGAAACGGTGCAGATTATTGACCTGCCCGGCACTTATAGTCTATACCCCAAAAGCCAAGACGAACAAGTGGCTTATGATGTATTGTTAGACAGCAATAACCCAGATAAGCCCGACATGGCCATTGTCATCGCTGATGCTTCAAACCTCAAAAGAAATCTGTTGTTGTGCACGCAAATAATGGACCTTAATATTCCAGTCATTATTGTGTTGACCATGATGGACATTGCCAAAACAAAAGGCATCAATATTGACATAGCCGAATTACAAAGGCATTTTGGTGTGCCGATAATAGCCGCCAATCCGCGCCGCAACAAGGGCATCGAAGAACTGAAAAAAACTATAGAGGACTTAAGAAAACAGAAATACAGCAGCCGCATTGGCTTTATTGATATACAAAGCCTCTGTGGTGATTGGATTGGCGAGGCAAAAAGCATTGCCCAAGCCAGCAGCGATTATGCAGCCTTACACTTGTGTTGTCAGCTGCCCGATGTGCCTTTTTTGCACGCAGCCCAAAGGATGCAAATGGCCGCAGAAATGGGGGAAGCAAAATTCCACAAATCGAAAATACAAGGAGAAGAAATTTTGTGGCGCTATCGCAAGATAGCCGACATCATTAAAAAGTGCGTCCAGGAAGAAACGCCGATGCAAAAAGCCTTGCGTAGCGAAAAAATCGACAAGGTTTTACTACACCCCCTGTACGGAAACATCATTCTCTTGGTTGTTTTGTTCCTTTTATTCCAAAGTATCTTTTCGTTTTCGACCTATCCAATGGATTGGGTAGAAATGGCTTTCAGCTGGCTCAGCGCCACTTTATCCAACATTTTACCCCAAGGGCTATTTGCCGATTTAATGATCAATGGCGTACTGGCTGGCATTAGCGGTATTGCAGTTTTTATTCCGCAAATCATGATTTTGTTTGGCTGTATTACCATACTTGAAGACACGGGGTATATGGCACGCATCTCTTTCCTCACCGACCGATTGATGCGTAGCGTAGGACTCAATGGGCGCTCGGTGATGCCCCTCATTAGCGGTATGGCATGTGCCGTTCCGGCAATCATGGCTGCCCGAACAATTCAAAATAAAAAGGAAAGATTAATTACCATTTTGGTAACGCCTTTGATGAGCTGCTCGGCAAGATTACCAGTGTACACCATTCTTATTGGACTAGTTATTCCTTCCAAAAGCTTTTTAGGTTTTTTCAATTTACAAGGACTCGTACTGATGGGCCTATACCTTTTAGGCTTTGCAATGGCTTTGGTCGTTTCCAAAATAATGGACCTGTTTATAAAGGTGCGCGAGAAGACTTATTTCTTGATGGAGCTACCCGTGTATCGTGCTCCCCGCTGGAAAAATGTGGGTATTACCATGGTCGAAAAAGCCAAAATATTTGTTCGAGATGCCGGTAAAGTGATCTTGGTCATTTCCATCATTCTTTGGGTACTCAGCAGTTTTGGTCCACCCCAAAAAATGCGCGAATTGGAGCAGAAATACGCAACGCTGCAACAATTACAACCCACGCGAACGGTACAACTCAACAATGAGTTTGCTACCGAAAAACTGGCAAACTCTTATGCCGGAATAATGGGCCATGCTATTGAGCCCGCCATTAAGCCTTTGGGTTACGACTGGAAAATCGGCATTGCACTGATTACCTCTTTTGCAGCAAGAGAGGTATTTGTTGGCACAATGGCCACTTTGTATAGCGTAGGAGATAGCGAAAACATAGATGCCTCATTGCGCGAAAAATTAGCTGCTGCCCGCTGGCCAAATGGAAAACCTGTTTATACCTTAGGTACGGGTGTTTCTCTGCTTTTGTTTTATGTTTTTGCGATGCAATGCATGAGCACCATGGCGATTACCAAACGCGAAACAGGTTCTTGGAAATACCCGATTATTCAATTTGTATACATGGGCATACTGGCCTACGCTTTCGCTTTTGCGGCCTACTGGATCTTGGCTTAGTGCCGAGTTTACACCAATTGATGCTTCATCAAAAAAGAAAAAAAGCAAACATTTACCAGCAATTTTTTAATGCGGTGATACTAGCTAAGCGGGGCGTTTTCCTCGCCCAAAAAAGCACAATTCATTCGGTTTAAACTTTTGTTAAACGATTTTACGCTCTCGTCTTAATGTTATTTTCGAAGCTCAAACATTGGGACATGAAATCATTTCTTCTAGCATCTACACTTTTGCTTTGTGCAGAAAAAGGCATTGCACAAAAAACCGAAGCTACAAAAACCGAGAAAGTGAAGACCACTTTCTATATTGGCTTGGGAATGCATGCAACATCAGATTATAACATCAATTCAAAACTCAAATCGGCAGCGCTACCCCAAATCAAGCGAAACATACCCGAATTCACAGCTGGACTGAATATGCTTGGTCCAAAATACTCGGGGGATTTGGAGGCCAGCACCGCCTATTCTACAGATGAGTTGAACAATACGACAAATGAATATTTAAACTCCTCTGTAAGGCTAAGGCTGCAACGCCACCTTATAAAGAAAAACAAAATTTTGCTGTCGGCGGGAGGAAACATAGCCTTTACCAGTAATAGCCTTAATGTTTTTTCAAACAACAACCTTGTTGATATCAACAATCTTAAGAACACGATTAATGTTGCTTATCTAGGGCTTAGAAACAACATGCTTTATCTAGGCCCAACGCTATCGCTTACCGCTTTTCGAGAGGCGCGTTTCCCTATACGCATGCATGTTGGCTATGAATTTGCGCTTACAAGAGGCCGTTGGCAATGTGATATTGCAACAATAAACAACACGGTTGGCGAATGGGGCAAAAACCGCCTATTCGTCAGTCTTAATTTAATGTAAGCAGAATTTTTCATCCCCAAAAAATCCCCGAAACAAATGCTTCGGGGATTTTCGTTTTATACGATTCTATTTACTCAAGTGCATGCTGCGCTCTTTGTATAAGTTTCGGAACCAGGGGTCTTTCAGATTTTTGATAAAGCGAATGGCTTCTCCAGTGCTCTTCATTTCAGGGCCTAATTCTTTATTGACATTCGGAAATTTATTGAAGCTAAACACGGGTTCTTTCACCGCAAAACCTTCCAGTTTATTCTCCATTGTAAAGTCTTTCAATTGAGCACCCAACATCACTTGGGTAGCAATGTTAAGGTAAGGCACACCATAAGCTTTCGCAATGAAAGGTGTGGTACGACTTGCTCTCGGGTTGGCTTCGATGACATAAACCTTCCCTTCTTTAATAGCATACTGGATATTGATGAGGCCTTTGATGTTTAAATTTAAGGCAATTTTTCTAGCAATGTCTGCCATCTCCTCTACCACCAATGGGGGCAAATTAAAGACGGGCAATACCGAATGGCTATCGCCAGAGTGGATACCTGCAGGCTCGATATGCTCCATGATGCCCATTATATGAACATCCGTACCGTCGCAGATAGCATCAATTTCTGCTTCCTGACAACGGTCAAGGAAATGGTCAATCAAAATTTTATTGCCAGGTAAATGCTTGAGCAAACTCACTACGCTTTTCTCCAACTCATCATCGTTAATTACGATACGCATTCTTTGCCCGCCCAATACATAAGAAGGGCGTACCAATACGGGATAGCCTACTTGATTAGCCACTTCCATCGCATCGTCTGTGCCATAAGCGGTACCATAGTTGGGATAAGGAATGTTCAAGTCTTTGAGCAAATCGGAGAATCGACCACGGTCTTCGGCGATGTCCATATCATTGAAAGAAGTACCAATAATTTTGATGCCTTTTTCTTCTAATCTTTTGGCCAATTTGAGCGCGGTTTGTCCGCCCAATTGTACAATCACCCCTTCTGGCTGTTCGTGCTCAATAATTTCCCATAGATGCTCCCAATATACTGGCTCGAAATACAATTTATCGGCAATATCAAAATCTGTAGAAACCGTTTCGGGATTGCAATTGACCATAATGGCTTCATATCCCAATTCTTTAATAGCCAGCAAACCATGGGTACAGCAATAATCAAATTCGATACCTTGTCCGATACGGTTTGGCCCGCTACCGAGTACGATTATTTTTTTCTTTTCGTTGCGGATGCTTTCGTTGTGCAATAAGCCACCAGCAAGGGCGCTTTCTTCAAAACTACTGTAGAAATAAGGTGTTTTAGCTTCAAACTCGGCACTACAAGTGTCTACCATTTTAAAGACGCGCTTGATGCCTAATTCTTTTCGTTTAGCATAAACCTCTTCGTCGTTACTATCCTTCATACAGGCAGCAATCTGATCATCAGAAAAGCCCATTTTCTTGGCTTCCCAAAGCAATTCTTCCGAAACGCCTTCTAGATGCTTGCATGCGGTTAAGCGATTTTCAAGATTCACGATATCTTGAATTTGATACAAGAACCATCGATCAATCTGGGTAATTTCTTTAATCGTTTTGATAGAAACACCCGCTGCAATCGCTTCTTTGATGCGGAAAATCCTGTCCCAAGTTGGGCGCTTGATGTATTCAATTAGTTCTTCTGCTTTGCGGCTACTGCTAATCGACATTAAGCCCGTAGCATTATTCTCCAAGCTCTGACAAGCTTTTTGTAAAGCCTCCGTAAAGGTGCGACCAATCGCCATTACTTCACCAACAGACTTCATTTGAAAGCCCAAAGTATCGTCGGCTCCTTTGAATTTATCGAAATTCCAACGTGGTATTTTGACAATGACATAATCTAGCGCGGGCTCGAAATAAGCCGAGGTAGATTGGGTAATTTGATTCTTTAATTCGTCAAGATTATAGCCAATAGCGAGTTTAGCGGCTATTTTGGCAATGGGGTATCCCGTAGCTTTACTAGCCAAAGCCGAGGAGCGGCTCACGCGTGGATTAATTTCGACAACAATAATTTCTTCTGTTTCGGGGTTGAGGGCAAACTGCACATTACAACCTCCAGCAAAATTACCTAGGTCGCGCATCATACGAATAGCGGTGTTGCGCATCAATTGAAAGGCGGTGTCGCTCAATGTCATGGCTGGTGCCACAGTGATAGAATCGCCCGTATGCACACCCATTGGGTCAAAGTTTTCCACCGTACAAATAATGGCGACATTATCGGCAGAGTCCCTTAATAATTCTAATTCAAACTCCTTCCAACCCAACACCGCTTTTTCCACCAACACTTCATGAATGGGGCTAGCAGTTAAGGCTCTATTTAAAGCTTCGTCTAATTCTTCTTTCTTAAAAACGATGCTACCGCCGCTACCACCAAGGGTAAAGGATGGGCGTAACACTAAGGGGAATCCAATCTCTTGTGCAAATTCTTTGCCTTCTAAAAATGAATTGGCAATTTTTGCAGGGCAAACGGGTATGCCCATTTCAATCATCCACTGTCTAAATTTTTCTCTATCCTCGGCCTTGTCAATGGCTTTAATATCGACCCCTACTAAGGTGACATGGTGTTTTTCCCAAAGGCCTATTTCATCCACTTCTTTACAAAGGTTGAGGGCCGTTTGCCCGCCCATAGTAGGCAATACCGCATCAATCTGGTTTTCTTCCAAAATTTGCTCAATGCTTTCGACAGTTAGGGGCAAAAGATATACTTTATCGGCTACGATGGGGTCGGTCATTATGGTAGCCGGATTCGAGTTGATGAGGATGGTTTTGATACCCTCCTCGCGAAGACTACGAGCAGCTTGAGAGCCAGAATAATCGAACTCGCAAGCCTGACCGATAACGATAGGGCCAGAGCCAATGATAAGTACACTTTTGATTGAATTGTCGCGCGGCATGAACTAAATTATAGAAAATGAGTAAATTGTTAATTGGCGCGCTGAGCAGACTGCACTACTGAATAGTAGGTACAAAAATCGGGCTCAACGCCCGAGGTGCAAAAGTAAAGCAAATTTTCGATTTTTCCATCCAAAGATGCAGAACAGCGCTCCTAAAACGAGCGATAGTTTTGTTTGATGCAGCAAAAACAATGGCAACAAAGAATAGATTGTCCGACCTATAGGCTTTGTACAAAAGCTTGAATAGCCTGTTTGGTAGACCCGCTTACCTTTACTAAGGGCAATCTTAAGCTGTCGCCACAAATATTCATTTCTTGCAACACACATTTTACGCCAGCAGGATTACCCTCTGCAAAAAGCAAATCGATGCCTTTGAGCAATTTATAGTGCCGCTCTTTTGCGGTAGCAAAGTCGCCTTCGAGTGCAGCCTTTACCATAGTAGTAAAATCTTTGGTAAAGCAATTTGCTGCCACCGAAATAACACCGCTAAATCCAATAGCTGCTTGCGGCACAATCAAATCATCATCGCCCGAAAGTATCGCAAAATGCGCGGGGGCAGTTTGTACATATTCCATGCACTGTTTCATATTACCACTAGCCTCTTTGATGGCCACAATATGATTAAACTCATTGGCCAATCGAACAGCAGTGGCGGGCAAAATATTACCCGAAGTACGGCCAGGTACATTGTATAAAATAATCGGCAATGGGCAGGCTTGTGCAATCGCTTTGAAGTGCTGATAAATACCTTCTTGTGTGGGCTTATTGTAGTAGGGCGATACACTTAATATCCCCGAAACACCTGTCCAATCATATTCTGCAATTAGGCTCAGCACCTCGGCTGTATTATTACCACCCATGCCACAAACTACAGGTACACGCCCTGCATTATGTTGTACAACATGTGCCAACACTTGTTTCTTTTCGTCTTTGCTCAAGGTGGGTGTTTCGGCTGTAGTGCCCAAAGCCACCAAATAATCTACACCATTATGAATAACATGGTCTATTAACTTACTAAGGCTAGCAAAATCTATGGAACCATCACTATGAAAAGGGGTAACTAGGGCCACGCCCGTGCCACGAAAAGAAATACTCATTGACTATTTTATTGAAAAAATCTGTTGAAAAAAAATACTTATCGCTCTTCGTAAAAACCCATTTGTGCAAACTTCTCAATGCGCGCGTCAATTCGTTTTTCGGCATCTAATGCTGTCAATTCGCGCACAGCATCTATTAAATATTGCTTGAGAATGGCGGCCATTTCTTCGGGTTTCGTTTGTGCGCCACCCAATGGTTCTTTGATCACATCGTCTACCAAATTAAAGCCCAACATGTCTTCTGAAGTTAATTTTAACTGCTCGGCTGCTTTTACTTTATAATCCCAGCTACGCCACAAAATGGTTGAGCAGTTTTCGGGTGAGATAACCGTATACCAAGTGTTTTCGAGCATGGCTACTTTATCGCCAATCCCTATTCCTAATGCCCCACCCGATGCGCCTTCGCCAATGATGACACAAATAACAGGCACCTTAAGATTGGTCATTTCAAAAAGGTTTCGCGCAATAGCCTCGCCTTGTCCACGCTCTTCGGCTTCCAAGCCAGGGAATGCACCCGGAGTATCAATAAAGGTAATAATAGGGTGATTAAATTTTTCCGCCATTTTCATTAAGCGGAGGGCTTTACGATATCCTTCGGGGTTGGCCATACCGAAATTGCGTAATTGGCGCATCTTGGTATTGGTACCTTTCTGTTGCCCGATAACCATTACGGGCATGCCGTCTAATTGGGCCATTCCGCCTACCATTGCCTTGTCGTCTTTTACTTGACGATCGCCATAAAGCTCGGTAAACTCTGAAAAAATTTGATCGATATAATAAAGCGTGTAGGGCCTTTCGGGATGGCGGCTTAATTGCACACGTTGCCAAGGCGTGAGGGCATCATATATTTTTGTCCGCGTGCTTTCTATGGTGTTTTCCAATTCTGCAATAGCGGCACTCATATCCAAGTTGTTCTTTTGAGCCGTTTCTTTTAGTTTGTCTATCTGATCATAGAGCTCTTCAAGCGGCTTTTCGAAATCCAGAAACTGCATAAAATTATCTTTTAAAATGGAGCACAAATGTAGCGTAAAAATTTTTTTAGAAGAGATTTGGAATTGTAAATAATAAGTCCCTATATTTGCAGCCCCAACGGGGAAACGGATTGG
>JAIXWS010000124.1 GCA_027491165.1 Sphingobacteriales bacterium
AGAAGTAGAGATTGAAATACCAGAATCTTCCATATTTTATGATGAAAATCGATTAGAAGACGAAATAGAAACCATCGAAGAAAGCGATGATATTACTGATTGGATGGTCGAGGATGAAGAAGAACTTGTTTTATTGCATGAAGAAGAATTGACGGAAATAGAAGAAGAAAAAGCTATTCAAGAAGAGCAGCAACATTTTGCCGAAATACAATTACCTGAGGCCGAGCCAACATTCGAGCCTCAGGACAATTTGATGGATGAAGTTATTGAGCCAACAGAACCTACACAATCAAATATACCAAGCTCTTTGACTGATTTCAAAGTTTGGAATAAAGATATCCGCACCTTTATTGGTATTAACGATAAATACAATTTTATCTCTGAATTATTTGGAAATAACCCCGAGGCTTATGATGAGATTTTAAATGAAATCAACTTGAGCGAAAACAAAGCAGAAGCCTTACAATTTTTAGAAAATTCGGGTATCACTACTTTGTACCAATGGAAGGAAGATGGTTTTAGTGAGCAGATTTTTTACAATGTACTCAACCAATTTTTTGCTTCTAGGTAATCGATGATCTTGGGTGTTGCACCACCTTTTGAGGCTACATAATTTTTAGCTGCAAGGCTGCATTGCTCTTGGTAGTTTTTATCTTGCAATATCTTTTGTAAAAAAGCAGAAAACTCTTTGCTATCTGCACAACATACTGCCCCACCCGATTCTATCAATTCTATAGCTTCCTGGTATTTATCATGAACGGGTCCAAAGGCACAAGCTTGGCCATATACAGCCGCTTCTAAAACATTGTGTACACCACCACTACCCAATCCACCACCGATCCAGGCTATACTGCCATATCGGTATAATTTTAGTAAAAGTCCAATAGTGTCTAAAACCAATACTTGTTTGTCCAGTGTTTGTTCGTCCCAAGAAGACCATCTTTTGATTTTTCCTTCAAATAGTTTTTCGATACTCGAAATGCGCTGTTCATCCACCTCATGAGGCACAATGATAAGTTTCCAATTAGCGGGTAATTGTGGTAAAATGTCGGCTAATAATTGTTCATCTTCTGCCCAAGTACTGCCCGCAATAAGCAATTGATATTGTTCAGCAATATGTTCTATTTTTTCAATTGACTCTACCCTATTTGCTACCGACAAAACCCTGTCAAAGCGCGTGTCTCCAGCAATACTTACCTGCTCCATTCCTATCGAATGTAATAGTTGTAGTGAATGTTCATTTTGAACAAAGATGTGGCTTAATAAATGTACCATTTTCCGTTGTACGGCGCCATACCATTTAAAGAAACCTTGTGAGGGTCGAAAAATAGCATCGACCAAAATGCTGGGAATACTTTTAGTATGCAATTCACGCAAATAATAATACCACAAATCATATTTTACAAAAATGGCTAAAGATGGTTGGACATTTAGAATGAATTGCTGAGCATTACTAGCAGAATCTATCGGAAGATAAAATACATAATCGGCTCCTTTATATTTTTTGTGGACTTGGTAGCCAGAGGGCGAAAAAAAACTAAGGACGATAGCGTAATGAGGATATTGTTCTCTTATGTATTCAAGAATAGGACGACCTTGTTCGAACTCGCCTAATGAAGCGCAATGCATCCAAATTCGGGGTCTTGTTTCTTGACCCATTTGCGCTTTTATTTTTAAAAGCAATCCTTTTCTTCCTTCAATAAAAAGCTTGGCTTTGGGCTTAAACAAAGCGGCATAACGCACAGCGAGCAGGTACAATAAAATACTGAAACGATAGAGGTAAAGCATATTTTATTCGAAGAAAAACTCTTCAGATTTTCGTTTAAACATGGGCAAATACCAACCACCTCTAACACCAAAAAGAATATCTGTTCTATTTTCTTTATCTGTTCGGCGTACATCATATAAAAAATCTCTTCTGCCTTGTGTGAAACCCATAGCCACATCCAAACCGATATGAAAATTGATTAGGCCATTATTCGATAAATACAAATAGCCTATATATTGCTCGAGATATAGCCCATTCGTTAGTCTGTCATAACCTTTTCTATAGTCTCCGGTCAATGAAAGAATGGATTCTCCTTTGTCTTGAATTAAAATTTTATGTTGTATAAAGCCTAAACCTGTTAGTAGCATTATACCGTTATCAGATACTTTTTTTGAAGTGTTGATTATATAGCCTGCCTCTATTCCTGACATAAAACCTCTACGATAAATATTGATACCAATCCTCTGCCCATTTTGATTAATCATTGTCCCCGCATTATCCTTTATACCCGAAAAGAGGGAATCTTCTTTGATTTGGTCACCGTTGGTAAAGTCAAGCTTTACACCGAAGATCCAATTCTTTTTGGTTTTGTAATGCATGGAAGGTCCTATGCGATAACTATTACCAAACCTATATTTAAGATCTCCTGCTGGCATATCAAAATTGCCATTTGCACCCAAAAGAAAACCTTTGCGGGCTTCTAATTTTTCGCTTTGAAATAAGCCTTTTTGAGCCCAAACGTTATTATGGAAAAATCCAATGGCCAGTAAGAGAATAGGGTATGTCCATTTCATGGTAAAAATTCTTCTGATAGAAAGTTGCTGCAATATAAGATAGTTATTATTTAGTTTCGGAATTGGGTTAATACTTTAACGCTAATTGATTACTTTTGCGCTGAAAATTTCACACTTAAGAAAGTAAAATATTAATATGGCAATAGTTGATTTAGTAATGCCCAAAATGGGTGAAAGCATTACAGAAGCTACCATCTTGAAATGGCATAAAAAAGCTGGAGATGTAGTAAAAATGGACGAAACTGTACTCGAAATTGCTACTGATAAAGTAGATAGCGAAGTTCCTTCTACTGGTTCAGGAACTATCACAGAAATCTTGTTTAAAGAAAATGATGTTGTGGCTGTTGGCACTGTTATAGCCCGTATCAGTTCTGAGGCTGTTGCCGCCGTTTCCAATGTTACAGCAACTGCTCCTACTCCACAGGCGGCAAGCCCAGTTGTGGCAAGTGCACCGAGTGCAGCTAGTGTACCAACGGCAGCTGCAGGTACCAATAAGTTTTATTCTCCGCTTGTTTTGAATATTGCTACCCAAGAAGCTGTAAGTATGGCCGAGTTGGAAAGCATACCTGGAACAGGCAATGAGGGTCGCGTGACCAAAAAAGATATTCTGAATTATGTAGCAAATAGAGGCAATGCAGTGTCTGCTCCAGCAGCAAGCCCAGTAGCCTCATCTGCTCCTGTAACAACGGTGACTGAAACGCCTAAGGCCGCACCTGCAGTTATCTCGGGTAATGTAGAAATTGTAGAGATGGATCGTATGCGCAAGCTTATTGCTGAACATATGGTACGCAGTAAAGCCACCTCACCGCATGTAACAAGCTTTACAGAAGCAGATGTTACTAATCTTGTGCGCTGGAGAGAAAAATCTAAAGGCGCTTTTGAAAAGAAATATGCCGAGAAAATTACCTTTACTCCAATATTTATTGAGGCTATTGTAAAAAGTATCAGTAAATACCCGATGATCAACAGCAGTCTTGACGGAGATAGAATTATCATTAAAAAAGATATCAATATTGGTATGGCTGCAGCTTTACCAAGTGGTAATTTGATTGTTCCAGTAATTAAAAATGCCGATACTAAAAATCTCATTGGTCTTGCAAAAGATGTAAATGGCTTAGCCAATGCCGCAAGGGCTGGAAAATTAAAAGCTGATGATACCCAAGGCGGCACTTTTACACTTACCAATGTGGGTACATTTGGTAGTCTAATGGGGACCCCTATTATTAACCAACCACAAGTTGCTATTCTAGCGGTAGGTAGTATCAAAAAACGCCCAATGGTTATTGAAACAGCAGAAGGTGATGTTATTGCGATTAGACATATGATGTATCTATCCCTTAGCTACGATCATAGAATTGTAGACGGCTCTTTGGGGGCTAGTTTCTTAACTGCAGTGGCAAATGAGCTTGAGGCTTTTGATGCAAATAGAGAAATTTAACTTAGTAAATGCTTCATTTATAGCGTTTTTTAGCCTCGAAGAAATCATTATAAAAAAATAATTTCTTCGAGGCTATTGCTTTTTATTTATTTTAATTATCTTGTCGAGTATTTTATTTCAAAATACTAAATAACTTTTAAAAAATTATGAGAAAAGCCGACGTTATTTCAAACATTTCTGACAAAACAGGCATTCCGAAAGTGGATATTCTTGTTACCTTGGAAACATTTTTTAAAGAAGTGAAGCAAACTGTTTTTGAAGGAGAAACAGTTAGCATTCGTGGATTTGGTAGTTTTACCGTTAAAAAACGTGCTGCCAAGAAAGGGCGAAACATTAAAAAGAATGAGGTCGTTCATATTCCAGAACATTACATTCCAACATTTAAACCTGCCAAAGAATTTATGGTAGCCATTAAATCGGTGGAAGTAAAAAAAGTACAAATTCCTAAATCATAATTTAGGTTTATACTTTTATTTTTTCCTTCTTTTTTGCATAGATATAAGGCCAATATCATCTGCACACTTTTTTAAATCTAAAGTGTCCAAGCCGTTGTAATAGCCTCTTATGTATCTGTCTTTATCTATTAACACCAATGTCGGTGTATGCTCAAGTATTTCGGTGTCGTTGCCCGATTGCTTGAGCATTAATTTTAGCTCTTGATACAGATAATGGTGAATTAGGCTTCTGTCTCCTGTCAAAAACCACCAATGGTCGGGATTTGCTTTATATTTTTGCGCATAAGCTTTTAGAACGGGTAAAGAGTCCTTTGCTGGGTCTATGCTTATCGATACAAAATGAACAGTTGTATCATTTTTCTTAAACGCTTTGTGTAAAAAATAACTTATATTATTGGTTAGTATCGGACATATACTGCTACAATTGGTGAAAAACACTTCAACCAATAACATTTTGCCCTGTAGATCATTATTAAGCGAAACCGTATCGCCCATTTGATTGGTCAATACAATATCTGCAACCGTTTTATAATTGGTATCTAACCGTTGTTTGCCATCTATTGTGAAGCTGTCAATTGTCGATATGCCATAATATTTGGGCATATTTAAATGGTCTTTCTTTTTTACTTTAGCGATAATGTAAAAAGAAAACGGCAGCACTATTGCTACCGTTATCGCTATTAAGAACTTTTTATTGTTTGGTGTTTTCATTATTTAGTTTGGTGATAATCGAAACGTGCAGGATTATTTTCGTTAAAAATTTTCCATTGACCTCCGTCGTAAATAAATGCGATGATAAACCAAATAAATAAGGTTAATGGAATCAATACGCAAAAACGGAACCATTTCACCTCATCACCAAGGTGCATGAATACACTTACGATATATGCTGATTTAAGAATAGTAAGTACCAAGAAAATAGCATTCAACAGCCATTTAGCCATAAATTCTGATAGGTAAAGACCGCCTAAAACCTCAGCGATGGTAATGATGGAAAGGATTAAGGTGATTTTCCAAATTTTAGCTACTTGAGCCTTGCTTTCAGGTGATTTCGCATCATGGTGATGAGCTAATACGCCAGAATAAAGCTTTGATTGATCACCTTCATAAAGGTGTTGGATATTATTTTCGTCGTGAGAACCGTGTGACATTATTCAAAAATTTAAGTTAGTTGTGAATATTTGTTAGATTTTTTTTGAAGACCTAGAGCAAGTAAAAGCAGGTAAATACAAATACCCAAACTAAATCTACAAAGTGCCAATAAAGACCTACTTTTTCTACCATTTCATAATGTCCTCTTTTTTCATAAACGCCATTTACGGTGTTCACCAAAATAAGTATATTAAAGATTACACCACTCGTAACGTGGGCACCATGGAAACCGGTAATGGTAAAAAAGAAATTAAAAAAGTTATTGGTTGATTGCGATAATTGTTCTGGCGTAGCGGCAGCGAGTACGTCGGGTTTGAAGAAGTGTGTATACACATCTTTGGGTGAATGCACGTCTTGAAATGAAGCCCACCATGCACCTTGATGATTTAAATGCGTCCACTCCCATGCTTGACAGCTCAAGAAGGCAATACCACCGATAATTGTCCACAATAACCATTTGATTACGCCTTGTTTATCATTGCAATGTCCCGCATGCACGGCTAAAACCATTGTAACAGAAGAAAGAATCAATATAAATGTCATCAAACTCACAAACATCAAGGGTTTATCGCCACCAGACATAAAGGGAAAGGAACTAAATACATGATTTGAATCTGGCCACACGGCAGAAAAGAATCTTGTGGTGCCGTAAGAAATTAGGAAAGCGCTGAAAGTGAATGCATCCGATAAAAGGAAGAACCACATCATGATTTTTCCGTAGCTCACATTGAAGGGAGAACGTCCTCCGCCAAATGCTTTTGTTGTTGGTGCTGTTGTGCTGTGCGACATAAACTGTTAATAGTTGAGAATATAAGTTGGGTTGAATTGATGCAAAAATAATACGGTTTTTTCAGTCATCCAAATGTCTTTTTTTATAATTTACCCAAACATAAAAAATAAGAAAAGATAAATCCATAATACGTCAACAAAGTGCCAATAATTGGCTACAATGGCAAGGCCGTTGCTGCTGTATTCTTTTACATTTTTTCGATAACTACGTAGCCAAACAAATAGCAGAGCAAATATGCCACCTGCTATATGCAATAAATGAAGTCCCCAAATAATAAATAAAAAGGACTCGCTCGGATTACCCTCTACCCGAACAGGTTGTGGTAAATGATACAACTCATAAAAGCCATTATATTGCAGCAAAGCAAAAGTGCTACCTAATGCCAAAGTCACTACCATTAACCATCTTGCTTGTGAGATCTTTTTTGCTTTGTGGGCTCTGAGTGCTAAAGCAACAGAAATACTGCTACAAATAATGACTATGGTTGAGATCCAAAAAATATTGGGCAATTCGAATACACGCCAATTGGGCTGTGCTTTGCGAACAATATAGGCACTGGTAAGTCCTGCAAACATCATTGCAATGCTGGCCATAGCCACATACAATGCAAACATTTGAGGGTGAATTTTTTTTCGAGGTACAGTACTCATCTTTAAGTTTATAATTTGGTAAAATAAAGTGCCAATAATACTAAGGGCAAATAAATAAAGGAGGCATACATCACCTGTTTTGCCGATTTATAATCGTTTTTGCGATAAAAATTAACAGAGGCTATAAAATATAAAACACCTCCCAACATCATAATCCACATACCCCAATTATCACACATGTTTAAAAAACGAGGAATCATTGCCAGGGGAATTAAAACAATACTGTAAAACATGCATTGTAATCCTGTAAATCTTGATGTGCGCTCCTGAGAAGGTAGCATACTGATACCGGCTTTTTGGTATTCATCATAGCCTACCCAGCCAATAGCCCAATAGTGGGGAAACTGCCAAAAAAATTGAAATAAAAATAAAACCCAACCACCTATAGCTAAAGGTCCACTAAGTGCATTTGAACCTGCTACCCAACCTAATAAGGGCGGTAAAGCACCTGGAATTGCGCCTATGAAAACAGCAATGGGATGAACCCTTTTCATAGGTGTGTAAGCAAAGGCATACAACAACAAGGAAATAAAACTAAGTATTCCAGTTAGTACATTGAAATAGACACCCAATAATATTGAACCTCCGAAACCCGCTACCAAAGCTATTGTCCAAGCTTCAGCTTTTCGCATACGCCCATCAGGAATAGGACGAAGCATGGTGCGTTTCATCATTTTATCGCCTTCATGCTCTAATATTTGATTGATGGTGTTGGCGGCACCCGTAACCAATAATCCGCCTAAGTACAATAAAGTGACTTTTTGCCAATCAAAATGTACTTTAGGTACCATCAAATAACCAATCACACTTGTAAAGACTACCATCATACTCAAATTGGGCTTGAGCAATTGGGCATAATCTTTTAGTTTTTCGACTAAAAAGAAGGAAGATGATTTGGTATTAATTGATTCTTGTTGCAAGGCTTTGGTATTGACAATGAAAAGCTGGACAAAAGTAATCGGATAAATTGAAAAATCGGATAAAAAATACTAATTATTGAATAGTATTTTCTGTATCACTAAAAGTCTCATTGGCAGAAATTTATGCTGCTATAGGGAACTAACTTTTCAAACAGAAATTAATCCTTATATATAGGCTGGGTGATGAAAAGCTAGGCCTCATATATTCTCCTTCATGTTCCTTTTCATTAAAGGCTATTAGCATTCAGACTGTTTCGAAAGAACTGGTTTTATTGAGTAAAAATTTGTTATTAAAGGAAAATTTTCTTTTCCGAACTTTGCGACTTTGCTTCATGAATATAGCGGAGCGAAAACCAAGTGAGATAACTTTATGAGTACACAAAAAGTAAGGGTAACCAAAAAATTTACCTTCGACATGGCACATGCCCTATATGGTTATGATGGGCCTTGCAAAAATATTCACGGACACACTTATCACCTTAGTGTCACCCTGCTGGGCACTCCCATAAAGGATGGTAGCGATGCAAAGTTAGGTATGGTGATTGATTTTGGGGACTTAAAAAAAATTGTCAAAGAGAAAATCATCAATATTTATGACCATGCTCTTGTACTGAATGAACAAGCCCCCTATTCAAAATCAGAAGTTATTGTCCATGAATTTGAAAAAGTAATTCTCCTTCCTTTTCAGCCTACTTGTGAACTTTTGCTATTGCATTTCGTCGATTCGATTAAAACATTATTTCCCGCTCATGTGCAGTTGCTCAGTATACGCTTAGATGAAACACCTACTTCTTTTGCCGAATGGTTTTTAGGCGATCATTTATGATCTGCATTAAGAACTTAACTAAACCTCAATTCTTTTCAAATATTTGAGGTTTTTTACCGTTCACCCTCTATTTTTGAGTGGAGCTTATTTCTAAATTCCGAGTTAAGAATACCCCATGGTAAAGAAAAAAACGACTACAAAGGAAATTCCTACAATCGATTCTCTAAAGCATGCTACACCAGCGTCTTGGACCAGTAATAATCTAAATAAGCTTGGCTACTGGATTGTATTTCTTGCAGCTATTCTCTTGTATAGTAATACCCTATTTAATGGTTATGCGATTGATGATGGCATTGTTATTACCGAAAATAAATTGACCCAAAGGGGGTGTGCAGGTATCAAGGATATCCTCACCCATGACGCCTTTTATGGCTGCCTGGGCGAAAATGCATCCCAATTGGTTCAGGGAGGTAGATATAGGCCTTTAAGTATAGTAAGCTTTGCAATTGAGTATGAAATTTGGGGCATGAAACCAGCCATAAGTCATGGCATTAATGTTTTATTGTTCGCATTTACCTGCATCGTTTTCCTGCGCTTGTTAATCAAAATTTCCGGCAAAACCGAAGCTCAACCTATGTTTGCTCATTGGGCATTTTGGGCGAGTTTACTCTTTGCTGTACATCCTATACACACCGAAGTCGTCGCTAATATTAAAGGTCGTGACGAAATTTTAGGATTGTTGTTTGCGCTACTCGCGCTATATGGTGCAATAGAATATACCTACACCCAGAAAACAAAGACACTCATTGCAGTGCCCATTTTCTTTTTTCTTTCTTTGTTGTCCAAAGAAAATTCCATCACCTTTGTAGCAATCATACCTCTAGCTTTTTACTTTTTTACCCCAGCACAAAAAAAGGATTACCTCAAAATAATTACTGCAGTTGCCCTACCTACCCTACTCTTTTTAATTTTACGCAGCCAATTTGCATCTGCAAATTTTACGGCTAGCTCAGGCGAAATTCTTAATAATCCTTTTTTATTAGCCAGCAGTACAGAGCGCTATGCAACTATTTTGCTTAGTTGGATTTATTATCTAAAGCTTCTGATAATGCCTATTACGCTTAGCCATGATTATTATTTTAATCAAATACCCTATGCTCATTTCTCCAACCCAGCTGTACTCATTTCCTTAATAGTCCATCTTGCTATTGCCTTTTATTGTTTCAAAACATTTACAAGTAAAAAGCTTTTAACCTTCGCTATTTTATTTTATTTCATTACCTTTTCGGTTGTTTCCAATTTGTTTTTTTCGGTAGGTATCTTAATGAATGAGCGATTTGTATTTGTATCTTCTTTAGGATTTTGTATCGCAGCGGCCTATTGTTTGTTTCAATTAGTTCAAAGCAATAAATTAAGTGCAACAAGCTTAAACCTACTATTGATAGGCATTTGTAGCTTATATAGTATCAAAACGTTTAGTAGAAATTTTGATTGGAAAAGCAATTTAAGTTTGTTGGCCGCAGATGTGCAATCCTCTCCCAATTCAGCCAAAGCAAATTCTACCTATGCTGGATTATTGTACGAGGAAAGTTTAAAAACCACCGATACTCTAGTACAAAAAGAAATGCTCGACGAGGCCTATGAACATGTACAAACCGCCTTATCGATTTACCCCAACTACTCGGATGCCTTGCAGATAATGGGTAATGTATTGTACAAGCACAAAAAGGATTTTCCTGGTGCAATTGCTGCCTATCAAAAATCAATGCAGATTAATACCTTATCGAATCCGAAATTAGTAACCAATCTGGCATTGGCTCAAATACAAAATAATCAAGCTGCTGAAGCAAAACGCAATTTGCTTTTATCGAATCAAATGATGCCGGATCAATATGCTACCATTTTTAGTTTAGCTGAGGCCTATTCAAAATTGAATCAAGCAGATTCATCCATTTATTGGTATCAAAAATCGATTGCCTTAAAGCCCAAAGAGGGCATTGGGTATTATCGGGTGGCCAGTATATTTGGAAAACAGCTCAATCAATTATCTACCTGTATTGAATGGCTTAATAAGGCCATAGAATTAGACCCTAAGAATCTTGTTTACCTAGAGGATCTTGCTGTTGCAAATGGTCTTTCTGGCAATACAGATGTTTCAATTAGTGTTGCTAAAAGTATTCTAAGCATTAATCCCCGGTATCAGCCGGCATACAGCATTTTATATACTTCTTTTATCAAAAAAGGAGATGGAGTATCAGCACAAAAGTATTTGTCGCAGCTCCAACAAATACAAAGCAAAAAATAAAGTGACATGAGTTCCTTTATTGGGTAAAGTAATTTGCTAGACAAGTATCTTCTTGTGCAGTCATTTCTATTTTATCCGAAGATTTTTTATCGCCAAAGCCGCATAAATGGAGGCATCCATGGAATATTACTCGATGTAATTCGTGGTTAATATCTGCTTTAAATATGCTTGCATTTTCTTTAATCCTATCCACACTGATATAAATCTCGCCAATCATTTCATGTTCGCTTTCGCTCAGGTCGAAGGTGATGATATCGGTAAAAGTGTCGTGTTGTAAAAATTGCTGATTGATGCCCAATAAATGTTGGTCGCTGCAAAATATATAGTTTAGACTAATTTTCTTAATACCCTCAAGATGCTCATGCACCAAGGCTTCTAAAAAAGCAGATAGCTTTCTTTTGTCTTTAAGCTTAATTTCTATGTCGTGATTATGAAAATGACTAGGCATATAAAAATTAATTTGATTCAATTATTTCTACCCATATTTTATCGGCATCCTCTTTACGAATGCTGAGGTGGTAACCAGCAATGCGCAAGGCTAGAGGGTCACCCATTGGTGCAATCATCTCCACCCATACCGGTTCTCCAGGTATGCAGCCCATTTCCATCAGCGTGAGTTTAAAAGCACTTTCCTCATGCTCCACAATCAATGCCCTACTGCCCTTTTCTAATTGGGATAAACGTATTTTTTGCTGTTGTACAGTATCCATTTTTTTCTTTAAAAAGCTCTAAAATTCAATCGCTACATTCTTTGGTTCTGTAAAGAAACGCATGGCTTCCCAACCACCTTCTCTTCCCACACCAGAGTTTTTAAAACCTCCAAATGGGGTACGCAAATCGCGCAGTAACCAGCAGTTTACCCAAATAATACCACTTTGCACTTGAGCGGCCATTCTGTGGGCACGACTAATATTTTGTGTCCAAATGGTAGCCGCCAATCCATATTCACTGGCATTGGCTTTTTGCAAAGCTTCGTCCTCAGTTTTGAAGGATTGAATTGTCACAACTGGGCCAAAAATTTCCTCCATATTGGTACGACAATTCGGTGCCAAATTTTCAATAATCGTCGGTTCAATAAAATAACCGTTGGCACATCTACCTTCAGGTTGCACAGCTTTTCCGCCCAATAAAATGGTTCCCCCTTCTTGTTTGGCCAGTTCAATGCAGCCCATCACTTTTTCAAAATGTACTTTACTCACTACGGCTCCTTGCTTACTGTTTTCGTCTAGCGGATCTCCGACCTGCATGGCTTGTACACGTGCAATGAAATCGGCTTTGAATTTTTCATAAATGCTTTCCTCTACCAAAATTCTGCTGCCGCACAAACAAATTTGTCCTTGATTAGCAAATGAAGATTGTACTGTAGTGCGCATCATTTTTTCCCAATCGCAATCAGCAAAAATGATGTTGGGATTTTTACCGCCCAATTCTAGCGAAATCTTCTTAAACATTGGTGCAGCAATAGCGGCAATGTCTTTACCAGCGCGGGTGCTACCTGTAAAGGATATAGCTTTAATGTCAGGGTGTTTAACGATTTCGCTGCCGCAATTTGGGCCATTTCCGTGGATGATGTTCAACACGCCATCAGGCAATCCTGCCTCTTTGCATATGCGGGCCAATAAATAAGAAGTCATCGGTGTTACTTCACTAGGCTTAGCTACCACACAATTTCCTGCTGCAAGTGCAGGCGCTATTTTCCAGGTAAAAAGATACAAGGGTAAATTCCAAGGAGAGATACAGCCCACTACGCCAATTGCTTTGCGCAAGGTGTAATTGACTGCTGAATTGCCCATACTATGGCTTTCACTTGAAAAATGCAAGGCGCCTGTGGCAAAGAATCGGAAATTTTCAGAAGCACGGGGAATATCTACTTTGCTACTGAGCCATAGTGGTTTGCCATTATCATTGGTTTCGGCTAATGCCAATGTCTCTAAATTTTCTTCAATTAGTTCGGCAATTTTATTCAATACTCGAAAACGAAAATCACTGCTCGCATTGCTCCAAGCCGGAAATGCTTTTTGTGCCGCAACAACAGCCAGTTGTACATCCGTGGCCGTACTATCGGGGATATGGCTGTACACTTCACTTGTCGCGGGATTGATGTTGTCAAAATATTGATTATTTGTGGGAGCCATAAAAGCCCCTCCAATATAATTTTCTATGTGTTGTGGAATTTCGAGATTCATGTTCAACATCTTTTTGAAGTACTTTTTAAGTAAAAAAGAGCAAACCCAAAAACTTTGAATTTGCTCTTTCTTTTCGTTCCTGATTTTTAATTTATCGGGCAATATTTACAGAACGTAATTCGCGGATAACGGTCACTTTAATCTGACCAGGGAATTGCATTTCTTTCTGAATTTTATCTGCAATTTCAAAGCTTAAACGATCGCTATCAGCATCCGAAACTTTATCTGCTTCAACAATAACACGTAATTCTCTACCAGCTTGAATCGCGTAAGCTTTCTCAACGCCTGTGTAGGCGGTGGCCAAGTTTTCGAGGTCTTTAATTCGTTGCAAATAGCTTTGCATCATCTCACGTCGAGCACCTGGACGAGCACCACTAATGGCATCACAAGCCTGAACAATCGGTGAAATAATGTAGGTCATCTCCATCTCATCATGGTGAGCGCCAATGGCATTCACAATTGATTCGTGCTCACCGCATTTTTCAGCAAGTTTAGCACCTAGCAAGGCATGGCTCAATTCTGTTTCTTCATCAGGGACTTTACCAATATCATGCAGCAAACCAGCACGTTTGGCCAATTTCACTACTTTTTGACCCAATCCTAATTCGGCTGCCATAATACCACATAGGTTGGCTGTTTCTTTAGAGTGCATCAATAGGTTTTGACCATAAGAGGAACGGAAACGCATTTTACCCACCATACGCACTAGGTCTTTGTGCAAGCCGTGGATACCCAATTCGATGATCGTACGCTCACCGATTTCCATAATCTGCTCTTCAATTTGCTTTTTGGTTTTTTCCACTACTTCCTCGATACGGGCGGGGTGAATACGACCATCTTGCACCAAACGTTGCAAAGAAAGACGCGCAATCTCACGACGCAATGGATCGAAGCAGCTTAATACAATCGCTTCGGGTGTATCGTCAATGATTAAATCGACACCTGTTGCTGCCTCAAGAGCACGAATATTACGGCCCTCACGACCAATAATTTGACCCTTAATTTCATCGCTTTCCAGGTTAAAAACGGTAATAGCATTTTCAATAGTCTGCTCTGCTGCCGTACGTTGAATGGTTTGAATAATGATTTTTTTGGCCTCTTTGGTTGCATTGATTTTGGCCTCTTCCATTATTTCTTTAACGTGCGTCATGGCCTTACTGCGCGCTTCGTTTTTCACCATTTCGATCAATTCCGTTTTGGCTTCATCCGCGCTTAAGTTGGCTACTTTTTCAAGGCGTTTGATATGCTCTTCTTGGTGTTTTTCGAGCTCGCTGCGTTTAATATTAACTACTTCTAATTGCTTGTTTAAGGTTTCCTTTAAGTTCTCGTTTTCGGTAGTTTGTTTTTGAATATTCGCCAGTTTGTCGTTTACACTTTGTTGTTGTTGTTTTACTCTTCCTTCTAGTTCAATTGCCTTTTGATTGCGCAATAAGGCTTCTTTTTCGTGTTCTGTTTTAAGTTTTAAGAAATGTTCTTTTGCTTCTAAAATCTTTTTTTCTTTGTTGGTTTCGGCACTGGCGATAGCATCTTCAATTAATTTTTTAGCTTGTGATTCAGCCTCTTCAATAGCTTGTTTCGTGTTTTTGGCAAAGATGCTCTTCCCGATAAATATGCCGATGACGATTGCCGCAACCGCGACGCCCGCCACTATAAGTGTTTCTTGCATTAGCTTTTAAAAAAAATGTTTTAAATATATGATTGATAATAAACTATTAGCCCGAAAAATGTATTTCTTCGTACTAACGTGCTAAGGTAAATAAAAGAATTGAAAAGGCAATGATGTTATAATAAAGATGGATATTTGAAAGGAATTTTCCCGAAAACTGAAATGTACTTTTCACTAATTATTGTTGCATATTTGCCTTCTCGATGAGCCAACCCAATACCCTACTTTCTGTTACCGATTTAAAAATCTCCTTTCCTGCCGCACAACATTTTGAGGCTGTCAAGGGCATTTCCTTTGCTCTTCAAAAAGGAGCCACATTGGCTATTGTGGGTGAAAGCGGTTCTGGTAAATCGTTAATTGCCCTCAGTATGATGGGTTTGCAAGCTAAAGAGGCCCTTATTCAAGGACAAATTTGCCTGCAGCAAGAGCATGAGCCAATCAATTTAGTTTCCTTAGGCCAAAAAGTTTGGCAAGAGTATAGAGGTCAGGTTTTTGGCATGATCTTCCAAGAGCCCATGACCGCACTCAACCCAGTAATCTCAGTTGGCAAGCAATTACAAGAATGTATTGCGCAGCATCAAGCCCTAAATCCTCGTGCGGCAAAAGCAAAAGCCTTGGAATGGATTGAAAAAGTAAAATTACCCCAGCCGGAGCACATATATTTTCGTTTTCCGCATCAACTCTCGGGTGGGCAAAAGCAACGTATTATGATTGCAATGGCCATGTGTAATCGGCCGCAAATATTATTGGCCGATGAGCCTACAACTGCCTTGGATGCAACAGTACAGCAAGATATTGTAGGCTTGATGAAAGAATTGCAGCAAGAGAATGAAACGGCTATGATTTTTATCACCCACGATTTGGCTTTGGCTGCACAAATGGCCGATCAAATATTGGTAATGCGACAAGGCGAATGTGTTGAATATGGTCCTGCACAAGAGATTTTACAAAATCCACAAGAGAAATATACCCAAGCGCTGCTTTCCTGTCGTCCCCATCAGGGAAATAAGGGTAAAAAATTGCCAGTAATAGCAGACTTTATTGCTGGAAAGTCAACAACAGAAACTGTAGCGCAACCTATTCTTACTGCAAAGGATGAGGCCATTTTACGAATCCAAGATCTGCATGTTTGGTATCCTGAGGGTAAAAGTCTTTTTGGTACAAGCACCCATTTTTTTAAAGCAATAAATGGTATTTCTTTTGACTTAAAAAAAGGGGAAACCATCGGACTTGTAGGTGAGAGTGGCTGCGGTAAAAGCACAATTGGCAAAAGTTTGATGGGCCTAGCTCCCATTCGCAGCGGTACCATTTTATTAGAAAATCAAGATATTGCTGGTTTTAAAAACAATCAATGGAATTCGGTTCGAAAAAAAATGCAACTCGTTTTTCAGGACCCTTATGCCTCACTGAATCCGCGTCGAACAGCAGGCGAAATCATTACAGAGCCCATCCTCATACATCAACTAAGGAAAGGAAAGAATCTGCACCTTGAGGCAGAAAGATTATTGGATTTAGTTCAATTACCGAAAGCAGCGGCCCATCGTTATCCCCATCAGTTTTCGGGCGGACAAAGGCAAAGACTCGGTATTGCACGGGCACTGGCCTTGGAGGCCGAAATTTTAATTTGCGACGAAAGTGTTTCCGCTTTAGATGTCAGTGTACAAGCCCAAATCCTCAATTTACTGAAGGAATTACAATACGAATTAGGCTTATCTTATTTATTTATCTCCCATGATTTATCGGTTGTACATTATATGGCCGACCAAATATTGGTGATGCACCAAGGTCTTATTGTAGAGCGAGGAAGTGCTACTGATATTCTACAACATCCACAAATGCCGTATACGCAAAAATTGATTGCAGCTATGCCTCAGGGATAAGCCTAATCCATAAGTGTATCCTCTGCGGCATATTATAGGACTATATTCAAAATCCATTACCTAGTTTGCCTTTTCCATTTTACCTTCGTAGCATGGCTTATGCATCGCTCGAAGAATGTTTGATAGACCTTGAAAAAAACGGTCATTTAGTTCGGATCAAAGAAGAGGTAGATCCTCATCTAGAAATGGCTGCCATTCATTTGAGGGTTTATGCCCAGAAAGGTCCTGCCCTGCTTTTTGAAAATGTAAAAGGAACCAAATTTAGAGCAGCCAGCAATATTTTTGGCTCACTCGAAAGGAGTAAATTTATGTTTCGAGATACCATGGACTCGGTACAAAAAATCATTGCGCTCAAAAACAATCCTATAGAGGCTTTTAAAAAACCTTTTGCCCATATCAGTACTGCCTTTGCAGCCATCAAAGCCTTACCCTTAAAGAATCCCAACAAAAAACCAGTATTGTTTGAGGAAATCAATATTGATGATTTGCCTTTAATCCAACATTGGCCAATGGATGGCGGTGCTTTTGTAACCTTACCACAAGTATATTCCGAAGATATAGATAAGCCGGGTATCATGAATGCCAATTTGGGCATGTATCGTATTCAACTTACGGGCAACGACTATATTTTAAACAAAGAAATTGGTTTGCATTATCAATTGCACCGAGGCATTGGTGTACACCAAAGCAAAGCGAATGCGCAAAATAAAGCACTTAAAGTAAGTTGTTTTATAGGGGGGCCCCCCTCTCATGCTTTATCTGCCGTAATGCCTTTGCCCGAGGGGATGAGCGAAATGACTTTTGCTGGATTGTTAGGTGGACGTCGTTTTCGGTATACCTATAAAGATGGATTTTGTGTGAGTACAGATGCTGATTTTGTAATCACAGGTGAGGTTTTCCCGAATGAAAACAAGCCTGAAGGGCCTTTTGGAGATCATCTTGGTTATTACAGCCTTAAGCATGATTTCCCCCTCATGAAAGTGCATAAAGTTTATGCTCGTAAAGATGCCATTTGGTCTTTTACAGTTGTGGGTCGTCCGCCACAAGAAGATACAAGCTTTGGTGAGTTGATTCATGAAATTACTGGCTCAGCTTTACAAAAAGAAATCCCAGGTCTCAAAGAAGTGAATGCAGTAGATGCGGCTGGAGTGCATCCTTTGTTGTTGGCTATTGGTAGTGAACGCTACACGCCTTATGCCCAAACCAAACATCCTGCAGAATTGCTCACCATTGCCAACCATGTATTGGGTACCGGGCAATTAAGTTTGGCTAAGTTTTTATTCATCACAGCAGATGATGAACAAAAAGTAAGCACGCATCATATTGCCGATTATTTCCGCTTTGTTTTAGAAAGAATTGATTGGCGTAGGGATGTTCATTTTCATACCCAAACGACCATGGATACCCTCGATTATTCGGGTACAGGGCTCAATACAGGTAGTAAAGTTGTTTTTGCCGCCTATGGCCAAAAGCAGCGGGAATTGACTGCTGTTTTACCCACTTGTTTTCATAATGTAAACGGAGTGAATACTGCAGCCTTGGCCCAAAATGGTGTGGTAACCCTCAGTATGTCTGCCTTTGAAACCTACGAAAAAGCTGCTGTTGAAATAGAATTGTTGAACCAACAATTGCTACATCAACAAGAGGCTTTGGCGCAAACAGCCTTAATTATTGTCTGTGATGATGCCGATTTTGTAGCCGAAACCTTGAATAATTTTTTGTGGGTGAGTTTCACCAGATGCAATCCTTCGCACGATATTTATGGTGTTGATTCCTTTACTAAAAACAAGCATTGGGGATGTAATGGTCCCTTAATTATAGATGCGCGCATTAAGCCGCATCACGCCCCACCACTTGTTCTCGATCCAGCAATAGAACAAAAAATTAATCGACTTTGGGAGAGAGGTGGAAGCCTTTATGAATGGAGTAATAAGCATTAAAAAAAACACCCAATGCTGTTGCAAATGGGTGTTGGATATTGTTCAAAAATTACTGTGCCAGTTCTCGCTCAGCCATTAAGGTCCTAACCGTTTCGGCAATGCCTTGTGCGTCGTAACCACATTCGCGGTGCAGCTCTTCGGGTTTTCCATGTTCGATTACCCGATCAGGGATACCCAACATTTTTATAGTGGGATGATAATGATGTGCGTTCATAAATTCGAGCACAGCACTACCAAATCCACCAACTACAGTACCATCTTCTACGGTAATGATTTTGGTAAATTTCTTTCCTACCTCGTGCAGCATCGCTTCATCCAAAGGTTTTACAAAACGCATATCATAGTGTGCTGGAATAATCTCTTCAGTTGCCAAACTACGACAAGCATTTACCGCAAAATTACCCACGTGCCCAATCGTCAAAATAGCGACTTCTTCGCCATCTTGTATTTTACGGCCTTGACCAATTTGCATTTTAGACATCGGTACACGCCATTCGGGCATAACGCCTTGTCCGCGAGGATAACGAATTACGAAAGGTAAGTTTTGCTCGGGTAATTGTGCCGTATACATCAAATGACGCAAGTCGGCTTCATCCATCGGTGCACTCACAATCATATTGGGGATGCATCGCATGTAGGCCAAATCATATGCTCCGTGGTGCGTTCCACCATCGTCGCCTACTACCCCACCTCTATCGAGGCAAAAGATAACCGGCAATTTTTGAATGGCCACATCGTGGATAACCATATCGTAGGCACGCTGCATAAAAGAGCTGTATATGTTGCAAAACACCTTCATGCCGCGTGTAGCCAAACCAGCACTTAGCGTAACTGCATGTTGCTCGGCAATGCCCACATCGATAGCACGATCTGGCATTTTTTCCATCATTATTTTAAGCGAACAACCCGAAGGCATAGCGGGAGTAATACCCATCACTAAAGGATTGGCTTCGGCTAGCTCTACTATTGTATGTCCAAATACATCTTGGTATTTGGGTGCTTCGGGCACAGTAGATACTTTCTTATTGATTTGTCCCGTTACTTTATCAAACAAACCTGGCGCATGCCACAAGGTTTGGTCTTTTTCGGCCAAATCGTAACCCTTACCTTTTACGGTTTTGATGTGTAAAATTTTTGGCCCGGGAATTTCTTTTAAGTCCTTAATAGTCTCTACCAATTTCAGCACATTGTGGCCATCAATTGGGCCGAAATAGCGTAAGCCCAAGGCCTCAAATAAATTACTTTGGCGTGACACCATTCCTTTGATACTGGTGCCTAATTTCCCCGCCATTTCGCGTTGGAATTCAGGATAAGGTAATTTGCCTAAAAGCTTCCATACATCATCGCGCAACTTGTTGTAAGTAGGAGATGTAGTAATATCCGTTAAATATTCTTTAAGTGCGCCCACATTGGGGTCAATCGACATGTTGTTGTCATTCAATATCACGAGGATATTGGCATTGCTTACACCCGCATGGTTCATTGCTTCAAAAGGCAAACCAGCTGTCATCGCACCATCACCAATAACAGCTACGTGGTGACGATGGCTTTCGCCTAGGTTTTTTGAAGCAATAGCCATACCCAAAGCGGCCGAAATAGATGTTGAAGAGTGACCTACACCAAATGCATCATATTCGCTCTCGTCTCTTTTGGGGAAACCACTAATGCCACCATAGCGTCGATTGGTATGAAATACATCGCGACGACCTGTGAGGATTTTGTGCCCATAAGCTTGGTGGCCTACGTCCCACACCAATTGATCGTCTGGTGTGTTGTACATATAATGTAAAGCCACCGAAAGCTCCACCACGCCAAGGCTAGCACCAAAATGCCCTCCATTGACGCTAACCGAATCAATAATAAATTGACGCAATTCCTTGCACACTTGTTGCAAGTCCGATTTGTTCAATTTTTTCAAATCGTCGGGATTATTGATTTGGCTCAGGAGCGGGCCAGCGGTCATTTTTTCCATTCAGAAAATTAGTGGCTTTAAAGGGATGGCCAAAGCTAAAATAATTATTCCTATTTCGATGCGTTTAAGCTAACTAATCTTTAGTTAAACAAAATAAAAAGCAAAAGTCTTCGGCCAATGAGTGAGATCAATCTTCATCGATCCATTCTTCTCCTTGGTTAATGGTTATTCCCTGTTTTAAACAGGAATTTCAGAGGAATAATTTGATTATTTGTTTCTGCAAGTCTAGTTATAATACCTTAAGCCTTTGCTGTTGTTTTTGAACCTGAGTATCTTTAATCAACAATCATTGTTTCCTTATTCTTTAGGAATTTTTGTCACAATGTCTATATTGTACTTCGTTTCAAAATTATAGTCAAAATTTTTTGGGGAATTACTAGAGATTTATTGGATGGCGCAATGTTCATTTAGTTGTTATTGAAAAGCTTAATAAAAGTAAATCTTGGTGTAGTAAGTTAAAAGTAAACTGATAAAAGCAAAGAAATTGTAGGATCAATAAACCAATTAAAAGGTAAATTGTATTCTGATAATTTGGGAATTAAAAGCTTCAGTGATCATTAAATCATTCAATGTATTTAAGAAGGCCCATCTCTATATTTTGCCCTACACATTTTGAAGTAGCCAGACATCAAAACTTATATCAATAGGAATGGACTTTTTCAATACCATAGTAGACTGCGGAGCGATAACGCTCATTTCATTAATGGTTTTATCTTTTATTGCGGGGTTTATTGACGCAATTGTTGGCGGTGGCGGACTTATTCAAATGCCTGCTTTGCTTATAGCCTTGCCTAAAACAGCTTTGCCAACAATTTTCGGGACCAATAAAATTGCTGCTTTAGCCGGAACGAGTATTTCGGCTGTACAGTATGCTCAACGGATACAATACAATAAAAAATTACTGTTGGCTATTTCCATTTGCTCAGGGCTTTCTTCCTTTTTTGGAGCAAAAGTGGTGAGTTACATCAATGCAAACACTTTGAA
>JAIXWS010000028.1 GCA_027491165.1 Sphingobacteriales bacterium
CAACGCGCTTATGATTTAGCACGAGCCGGCAAGGAGGTAAATCTTGCTGCGCGCCCTATTACGATTGGAGCATTTGAATTAACCCAAATAGCCTTGCCTGAAGTGCATTTCCGTGTAACCTGTAGTACCGGCACCTATATCAGGTCATTAGCACAGGATTATGGGCAAGTATTGGGTTGTGGTGCTTACCTGCAAGCACTGCGCCGTACTAAAATTGGTCAATTTAAAGCGGAGGATGCCCTGAGCGTTGAGGAATGGATAGAATACCTAAAATTGCAAACAGTATAGTTTAAACATAAGAATTTAAAAGTAAAATTTATTTCACTTTCTGTTTTTAAGGCGTATTTTCGTCCCCACAAATTAACATTTCCAGATTTATGAATTTTCAATTTACCGAAGAACAATTGGCCGTGCAGGCTGCAGCCCGCGAATTTGCAAAAACAGAATTATTACCAGGCGTAATTGAGCGAGACGAACACCAAAAATTCCCTGCAGAACAAGTAGCCAAATTAGGTGAATTAGGCTTTATGGGCATGATGGTCGATCCAAAATATGGCGGTTCGGGTATGGACGCGGTTTCTTATGTATTGGCAATGGAAGAAATTTCGAAAATTGATGCTTCTACATCAGTATGCATGAGTGTAAACAACTCTCTAGTATGCTGGGGCTTGGAAACCTATGGCAACGAAGAGCAAAAACAAAAATACCTAACCGAAATAGCCTCAGGCAAAGCCATTGGAGCATTCTTACTTAGTGAGCCAGAAGCAGGATCAGACGCTACATCTCAGCGCACTACTGCTATAGATATGGGCGACCATTACCTTGTAAATGGTATCAAAAACTGGATTACCAACGGTAGCTCTGCAACCTATTATTTGGTTATTACGCAAACAGATATCGAAAAGGGACATCGCGGTATCAATGCCTTGATTATCCCTAAAAATACTCCTGGTGTAATAGTAGGTGCCAAAGAAAATAAAATGGGTATACGTGGTAGCGATACACATAGCATCATGTTTCAAGATGTAAAAGTTCCTAAATCTGACCGTATTGGCGAAGATGGTTTTGGATTCAAATTTGCGATGAAAACCCTTGCTGGTGGCCGTATTGGCATTGCTGCCCAAGCCTTAGGTATTGCTAGTGGTGCTTACGAATTGGCTTTGAAATATTCCAAAGAGCGTAAAGCTTTTGGTAAAGAAATTCAACACCACCAAGCCATTGCTTTTAAATTGGCTGATATGGCTACGGCTATCGAAGGAGCTCGCTTGCTTTGCCTCAAAGCTGCTTGGCTTAAAGATGATCACCAAGAATATGAACAAGCAGCAGCTATGGCAAAATTATACGCTTCAGAAATAGCCCAATGGGTAACCAACGAAGCCGTTCAAATCCACGGTGGATATGGTTATGTAAAAGAATTCCACGTAGAGCGTTTGATGCGTGATGCCAAAATCACTCAGATCTATGAAGGTACAAGTGAAGTACAAAAAATAGTCATCAGCAGAAATGTGTTGAAAGCATAATAGCTTCTAAAAATCACTCATCAAAAACGCCACTCTTTTAATTCTAAAAGGGTGGCGTTTTTTTTGGGCACCAGAAGTTAACCAAAGAAAACTACCTTAGAGTAGTATACGCAAAACGAAACTGTTGAAAAAAGTATTGATCACAGGGGCCTCTGGAGGTTTAGGAAAGGCATTGAGCAAACATTTCTCGACGAATGGCTGGATAGTATTGGCTACCATGCTACACTTGGACCCTGATGAAGAAATGCTGCAATGGGCAAATGTTTTTTGTTATGAATTAGATGTTTGTTCAGACATCAGCATTGTTACAGCCAAAGAAAAAATCATTGCGCAGCACCATTCAATTGATACAGTCATCAATAATGCGGGTATTGGATACCGTAGTTTTGTAGAAGAATCGGACGATCAAAAAATCGAAGAAATAATCCGTATCAATTGGCTGGGGGTGGTAAAAGTGTGCAGAGCATTTATACCGGTTTTTAAGAATCAACAATACGGTCAGTTTATAAATATTACTTCAATTGCTGGTTTGGTCAATCTTCCTTTAGGCAATTTCTACCATCCCACTAAACATGCAGTAGAGAGTTTTTCAGAGTGCATGGCTTACGAGTTAAAGGAGTCCAATATTAAAATCTGTACCGTTCAATTCGGTAATATCGCAACCCATTTCCAAGAAAATATACATCATGAAGGCGAAAAAAAATGGTCTCCAAACAACAAATTAAAAAGCATGATTGCACAATTGCTGGCCAAAAGAACAGGGAAAAACAAAGGGTTAATCGCTAAGATCAACAACAAGATTTTGAGCATTGCTGCCCATCCAGCAAACAACTTCAAAAGATATACTATAGGTTTTGATGCCCGTTTATTAAAAACATTACGAAACCTTTTAGGCTACCAGTTGTTTGGTGCCATCATCCGACTTAAAATAGTAAACTACACAAAATCAAAATAGAAGCAGCAGTTTCCAATCCTAAAGTGCTACAAAATAAAGTATGGGGGAAGCATCTTTATAAATTTTGCTAGCATTTTGTTTTTCGTGCGAGCGCATTACTTTTACGCTACTATGGCAAAAAATAAAAAAAAGCAAAAAAGCTTTTTGCAGCAGTTCAAAAAAGCTATCCTAATCCTTTTTATCAGTTCGATGGTTTATTTGATTTTGTGCAAATGGATTTTCCCTCCCATTACGGTTACGCAAATGGTTTCGATGATCAATGGCGAAGGAATGAAGCGTGAGTATGTGAGCTGGAGCAGTATTTCTATGAATGTAAAGCTCGCGGCCATTGCCTCCGAGGATCAACTCTTTGCTGAGCATGGTGGCTTTGACTGGAAAGCTATTGAAAAAAGTATCGACCCGCCCAAGCAACGAAAGAAAAAACAAAGGGCATTAGGTGCCGCCGCCAGTACCATTACGCAGCAAACAGCAAAGAATGTCTTTTTGTGGCAAGGATCCGGTTGGGGGCGATACGTTCGCAAAGTACCCGAGCTTTTTTATACTAAAATGATTGAAATAATCTGGGGTAAACAAAGAATTATGGAGGTATACCTCAACACTATAGAAATGGGTACCGGTATTTATGGTATAGAGGCTGCTGCCCAAAACTATTTTCATAAATCGGCCAGCAAATTAAGCGCTAAAGAAGCAGCTATGATTATTGCTTGCTTGCCCAACCCCAAAAAATTCACCGTAATACCTCGCAGCAAAAGGGTGGCTTGGCGCTACCCTCAGATTCTTAAGCAAATGAATAACTTAGAAGGAGATAAGGATGTAGCTGAACTGATACAATAAATAAAGCCCAAGTTTAAAAAACTTGGGCTTTATAATTTTTTTAGAAAATCTTATCTCAATAAAGTAAGATTACCGGAATAGTTTTCTGTTATGCCATTCGAAAAGGCTACCTTAATTTGATATACATATACACCAAATGATTGTGGCTCGCCCTTGTAAGTACCATCCCATCCTCTGCCATTAATAGAACTTGTTTCAAACAATTGAACTCCCCAACGGTCAAAAATTTTCATTTCGAAACCTACAACAGATTTACTCATCAAATCCCTAGGCATAAAATATTGGTTATAAGGATCTGCATCATTGGGCCTGAATGCATTGGGAATATTCAAGAAACAACCCTTAGAAACTTTTATTGAATCTGTTGCTACGCAGGATCTTTCTTGTACTCGCAACCAATACTCCCCTTCATTACGAACAGCAATTTGATTGATCGTATCTCCTGTATTCCATAAATATCTTAATGCTGAAGAACTCGTTGTACTATTATTTAAAAGCAATGGCGTATTTCCTGGGCAAATGGTGGTATCTCTACCAATATTTACTTTGGGCACCTCAGTAATTTCAACTGGATGCGTTACATCTATGATACCACAGATAGAATAAGATGCTTTGAAATTAACGTTGTGCTTTCCAGATGAGGTAAATGCTTGGCGAACATTTAATTGATCATAGGTTTTCACATCGCCATCATCAAAATCCCATACCACTTGATAATAGCCCGGTGTAAGTGTTGCGGCAAAATCGATGGCTTCACCTTGACAGATTAAAGAATCACTACGTTTAAAATCAAGGACAACTTTAGGGGCCACATAAACCTTCCTAGTGGTGCTATCCATACATTTATGTAGGTCAGATACTTTGAGTTTTACAGTGTATAAACCTAAATTTTTGTAAGAATGTGATGGCACAGAAGCTGTAGAAGTATCACCATCACCAAACCACCACATCGAATTATAAGGTGCTGCTACACCCGCCAAGGTGTAGGTCGAGTTGTTGAGAACATTCATCAATTCCGTATAACACAGAGAGTCTTTTACTATTGAAAAATCTGCTTTTATTTGAGCGATATCTACTTTAAGTGTGGAACGATCACTTTCGCAACCATCAATTGTTTGTGATGGATAATAACTAATGGTAGTGCCTGTTGTTGAAGGTGTTGGAGTTGTTGCATATTTCGTACCACCCGTCAATGCATCAAACCATTTAATAGCACTACCCACAGCGCTTACAGGAGCGGCCGTAGCACCAAAACAATAAACGGTATCTCTGACAACTGGAGGCTCTGGTTTGGCAATAATTTCTACATCAATAAAGGCATATTGAGAATAACATCCCGCACTATTTTGTTGACGAACATAATACCTTGTGGTACCAACAGTAGCTGTACCTGGTGTTGGTGCAGTTGTAGATTCAGCTCCTCCTATTGTACTACTCCACCAAATGGTTGCACCACTTGCACCAGAGGCCACAAGCGCCGAAGCTGTTGCTCCTTGACAATATTTAACGGGTGTCGTCACAAATGGTGGTATACTGAAACTAATCGTGTCTACATAAAAAATCAATCGTAGCGTGTCGCATAGTGAAGAGCCCGTAGCGGTATAGGTTCTTGGGCCATTCACTAAGATTGAAACTGAATCGCCAAATGCACCTCCTGCGGGAGGTAAAGATCCAGAACTGATCATACTATCGGCACTTAAGCCAGTACCTGGTGTCCAAATCCACTTGTACGCTTTACCACTTTTAATTTTTAAAGGAATAGAAGTACCCGGACAAACACGGAAGGTAGTGTAGGGTTTATATTCTGAAGAGCCTGATTCAAAACTAGGAGATGTTTCATTCAAGGCAGAATCTAAGTCGGCTTGTTTTAGGATATAGGCGTAAGAAAGCTCGGTTTTTTCTCCTGGGGCAAGACTTCCAACATTAAACACAATACCCATAGACGTATTGTTTGAGGAAAAACCATTGACATTGTATATATAACCTCCGGCAGCGCCATTTTGACCATAAATGCTGCTTAAGCTAGCATCTGGGGTAAAGGTATTTGAAATGTAACATTTGGCCCTACAGTCTTTCGACCCTAAACCTACGTAGGCAGAGTCATAATCTTGACCTGTTGCCACGACAAGGCAGTTTTTGGAAAGAAGCGTAGGCTGAAAAATAATTCTTTTATCCGATGAGTAATTTCCTCCAATGGTAGCATCAGGCTCAGGGTCAAGGCTTCTATTGTAATAAATATTGGTAAGCGTAGTTGTCCCTGTATTGGTTAACTCTATTCGGCAAACAAAATAAACCTTATTCTTCTTTTGAGTTGTGGTTTGTTTTATAGATAAATTTCCTAGTGAACCTTCCCACTCTCCTACTTGCTGTGTTCCTGTACTGGTATAGCTTGTATTAACGCCAGTAAGGCCTGCGGTAAAAGAAGCAGCGCCGGTACCTCGCCAAGCACGACCTCTAGTGCTATTGACTTCTACGTCCCAACCCTCTTGTGGCGCACCTGGCATAAAATAATCACCAAAATAGGCTGGCATACCTGGAGATGATACACCCCAACCATCCTTAGAAGGGTCTGCCACAAAACCTAAAGGACCACCCGTAGTTCCAAAATCGGGGCGCGAATGATAGGATGCCGGAGCATTGCCTGCTGTTCCAAATGATCCATTTGTAGCAATACCTACTTCTACATAATCTCCTTGTAAAAAGATATCAGCACCAATAAATTGTGCAAATACAGGTCCAAATGAACTGGCCAATAACAATATAGATAATAATAACTTCTTTTTCATTCCTGAATGTTACTTTTTGGGTATACTTTCAATTAGATAATACAAACTAAAAGAAAGTACATGGCGAAAATAATATAATTTTTTATTAATGAAAACTATTGGGCTAAGTATTCTAATGCTTTTTTGTCCTTTTTTATAGATAATACATTTTCATTTCAAGTTGCTGTATTTTTACCATCTTCATTTTATGCATAAATAATAACGAATGAACCTCGAAGGAAAAAAAATTGTGCTGTGCATTTCTGGAAGCATTGCTGCCTATAAGACGCCAGAATTGACAAGACAGTTGGTAAAAAGCGGAGCCATTGTAAAAATAATTTGCACCGAGGCTGCTACTAGGTTTGTGAGCCCTTTAGCGCTAAGCACCGTTTCAAAAAACGAAGTACTAAGCAATATAAACGATGGCGACAGCTGGAATAACCATGTTGAACTGGGCAGATGGGCAGACCTTATCTTGATTGCACCTTGTAGTGCAAATACCTTGGGGAAACTAGCCAATGGCCTTTGCGATAATTTACTGAATGCCGTTTATTTGTCGGCTACTTGTCCTGTTGTGCTAGCGCCAGCGATGGACGAAGACATGTGGCATCATCCTTCTACAAGGCATAACCTTAAACGCTTAAAATCATACGGAAATACGATTATACCTGTTGGGCATGGTGAGCTGGCTAGCGGATTAGTGGGGGATGGTCGAATGGCAGAATTATCTGAAATTATTCAATTTATACAAACTTTTCTTGACCCAAAAACGGGCCAACCCCTCAAAGGCAAAACTGCACTCGTAAGCGCAGGCCCCACTTTTGAAAGATTAGACCCCGTAAGGTTCATAGGTAATTTTTCTACAGGCAAAATGGGCATCGCCCTAGCAGAAGAATTAGCTAGACTAGGCGCAAAGGTATCGCTTGTACTAGGGCCCACTCATTTGCGTAGTGTTCATCCAGCAATACAGACTGTTTTGGTAGAAAGCGCTGAAGAGATGTATCATGCTTGTGATGCTGCCTTTGCACAGAGCGACATCACCATTATGGCAGCAGCGGTTGCCGACTATAAACCAAAAAATAAATCCGAACAGAAAATAAAAAAGGGAGACGATGCGTTAGAGATTAGCCTAATAAAGAATAAGGATATTTTGGCGCATTTGGGACAAGTAAAAGCTGCAGGGCAAATATTAGTAGGTTTTGCATTAGAAACCGAGAATGAAATAACCAATGCCCTCCAAAAACTACAAAAGAAAAACGCCGATTTTATCGTTTTAAATTCTTTGCAAGATGTAGGGGCAGGATTTGGCAGTGATACCAACAAAGTAACCATTATTGCTAAAGACGGTAGTTCAAACGAATTGCCATTAATGTCCAAGAAAGAAACAGCTACTGCCATTATCCAAACTATTACCAATCTTCATTGATTATGAAAAAAATATGCTTCGTTCTCCTGTTCTTTTTAATCCAAAATAGCCTTTGGGCACAAGAAATTAATTGTAAAGTAAGTATCCGTCGAGATGCAATAACGAATATAGATCAACAAGTATTTGTAGACATGGAAAGAGCCATTTCCACTTTTATTAATAATAGAAAGTGGACAACAGATGACTATGCAGTACACGAAAAAATTGACTGCACCATAATGTTTAATCTAAGAGCCAAATTGGATAAAACAGCCGATGGATATGAAGCCACGATGAATATACAGGCTACAAGACCCGTATTTAATACTAATTACAACACCTCTCTTATAAACTTTGTAGACAAGGAGGCCAATTTTAAATTCAACCAATTTAGCCCACTTGTTTTCGACGACAATAGAGTAAGTAGTAGTGGAGACGCCATTACAGACAACCTTGCAGCTACATTAGCCTATTATATGTACATTGTGCTAGGGCTCGACTATGATAGCTATGCATTGAACGGAGGCAATATTTATTACAAAAAGGCTCAAAATGTAGTTAATAATGCGCCGGAAGGAAAAGGTGTAACTGGTTGGAAAGCGGTAGAAGGAACAAAAAATAGATTTTGGCTAATAGAACAAATACTCAACCCTCGATTTTTAGATTTTCATAAGTACTGGTATACCATGCATCGATTAGGGTTTGATGCATATTATGACAAACCCGTTGAAGCCAGAAGAAATATTTTGGGCGGAATTCCGACCCTGCAAAAGCTAAACAGAGATAACCCAAACGCTATTTTGGTGCAATTTTTCTTTAATGCTAAAAGCACAGAATTATTAAATCTACTGAGCGATATGCCTGTTGCAGATCGTCAACAATACATCACCCAACTCTCTCAAGCAGACGTAACCAATGCACAAAAATACCAGAACCTATCTAAGTAGTTTTATTGGGCTAGCTATCTTACTGTGTAGCTGCAGTATCAACAAGCAAGACCATGCCCCCATAAACCGCGAAAAAATGAGTGCTTTGCTTTTAGACATTCATTTTGCCGAAGCCTACAGTAGTATCTTACCCAAAGACACCAATGCTCAACCAGCTTCGGTAAGCGGAAAAAACATTGATTCGCTCGCTAAATACCATAAAGCTATTTTTTCAAAACATAAAATCACAGTACAAGATTGGGAACAAGCCTTGAAATGGTACACCCAGCATCCACAAGAATTAGACTCTGTCTATGCAGGCATTTTACCCATTTTAGATAGTCTCAAAACCATAAACATCGCAACAACAGAAGATACCCTAAAAAAGAAATAAACAAAAAAAGCCCTCAATTAACTTGAGGGCTTTTTTTAATTGGCAATTGGCTAGCGCTTTTGGCAACCTTTGTAATCCCAGGATTTTTTAAAAAAGTCCCCTAATACTCGATAACATATTTTACGAGGATTATCTGCACGATTAATTAAATCGGTAAACACACGACGCTTGTCATAGCAATCGTTGCAAAATCCGCTTACCTCAACATTATAGGCATCTTCAGGAATTTCATACTCAAATCTATTACCGGTAACCACTACGGGCGAATGGAAGATTTTTTCAACACCCTCCAACTCATAACGAACTAAAAAATAAGCATTGTAAGCAGCATCATTATATAAGGAAATGATCATGGGGTCGCAAGGTTCTAGAAAATCCTTTCCTGTACTAAAATAAACCACAGGGCGAGGGCTTGCATTCGTACCCCTAAAAGCAATATAATCCAATTTCCTATCGCCATTCACATCTGCAAAACCATTAGGCATATCAGGCAATCCACGCTCTACACGACGGGCAATAATAGGCTCTTCCTCAAAGGACTGACCCAATGAAGAATGAATATAAATATGGGGCTTCTCTTCATTTCCACGAAAAACAACATAATCTGCACGGCGGTCACCATCAATATCATAATAACCACGAGGCATATCATCAAAACCCCTTTTAATAGGTTTGCTCAAGGCATTGCGGTAAGGGAAAATAAATTGAAAACCTGTTTCAATTTTATTACCCAAATAGGTGTTGATCATTTCGCCATTACCATAAGAATCCATATAGTCGGCCAAGCCATCAGCATTAATATCTGCAAATGCTTTAGTAATACCCTCTTGAGAAGGCTCTAATAAGGCTGCACTTTTAAATGATTTTTCATTAAAATCTTTACCCGTAGACACATAAGCAACAATATAGGGTCGCTTAATATCTCCGCGAAACGTCACATAATCCCAACGGCCATCACCATTGATATCGGCAAAGCCACGGGGAAAACCATCAAATCCTCGGTCAATCGGCGCACTCGTAATTACATGATTATTGGAAAAACCTTCCTTGGTAGAGAGGTAAGCAACAATACGAGGGTTTTGCTTGTGCCCTTGAAAAGTAATATAATCGGCTCTAGCGTCGCCATTTACATCTGCAAAATAACTTGGACCAACTAGGGCATCATAGGGCGTTGGACTGCTTACAATATCCGGAATACTGTTAAAGGTCAAACTGTTAGACAAACGCACATTGACTGTAGGTCTGGAAGCTTTGCCCGTCAATATGATATAATCATCTTTACCATCGCCATTCACATCAGCAAAGCATCTATTGCCTTTTACTTGAAAAGTTTGTGCATGAGTAAGTGCCGAAAAGCCCGACACTAAGAGAGCCGTAAGCGCTATTATTTTTTTCACTACGAAGAAAATTTTGGAATGGACAATTTTTTGCTATCACCAAATGTAATCGCAGAAGGCAATAATTTTTACTTTTTAGATAATTATTTTCCCCCATCCTTCAGTAAAAAAATACAGAAGGTACATTTTGGGGGCCTGCCCCCGCTAAAGGGCTACGTCAAAATACTTAGGCTTAACAAAAATCGCGGGGTCGGGCTGTACACTCCTATCCCTGCAAAAAAATGCAGGGGATATCCGCTGCCATCCCTCAGGCAATTGCTTCTTTTTTATGAGTAGATGCTTTATCAATAGAGCGAACTTCATTTTTAATGCTTCATTATTAACGCCCAAGTATTATTTTTATCCCATGAAAAAATTAATCTTATTATCCATATCGCTCCTGTTGCTATCCATGTCCAGCATCGGGCAACATAAAGATTCAATTGCATTTAAAAATATAGCTACCCATATTCTTACACAAGGAAAATGTTACCAAGATTTACGCGTGCTTTGCAAAACAATTGGGCATCGTCTTAGCGGATCGGCCCAAGCCAGCAAAGCTGTGGAATGGGCAGAACAGACATTGCGCGAGGCCGGATGTGATACAGTATGGCTACAACCCGTACAAGTACCCGTTTGGCGCCGTGGCGAAGAACATTTGGCCTTAAAATTCTCAAAAGAGGGGGACTTCATCGATGTCCCGATGAGTTCTTTGGGTAATAGTGAAGGTACAGGGGGTCGTTTGCTCAAAGCACCCATAGTAATGGTACGCTCTTTTGATGAGTTTGAACAACTGAGCAAAGAAGCAGTAGAAGGCAAGATTATTTTCTTTAATTATCCTTTCCGTCAAGATTTTGCCCATACTTTTCCAGGCTATGGTGATGCTGTAAAATACCGCTGGCAATCGCCCATGATTGCGGGCAAAAAGAATGTAGCAGGCATTATTATCCGCTCTATTTCTACCGGTGAAGATGATTACCCACACACCGGCAGCACCAAATATGAAGATGGTTCGCCACGCTTCCCGGCAGTAGCTATTGGCAATAAAACAGCGGATAAATTAGAAAAAGCATGTTTGAAAGGCAATACAGAAGCTATTTTGAAAAGCGAATGCCGTATGCAAGGTACCGCCATGTCTTTTAATGTAATTGGTGAAATAACTGGTAGTTCTAAACCAAAAGATTTTATTTTAGTGGGGGGCCATTTAGATTCTTGGGATATTGGAGAAGGAGCTCATGACGATGGAGCAGGATGTGTACAGTCAATAGAAGTTTTACGCGCTTATAAACAATTGGGCATTCGCCCCAAACACAGTATCCGTGCCGTAATGTTTATGAACGAAGAAAATGGATTGAAAGGTGGATTGGCTTATGCCGACTCCGCATTGGCACGAAAAGAAAAACACGTTTTTGCTTTGGAGAGTGATGCCGGTGGCTTTTCTCCACGCGGTATCGAAACGACCATGAGCAAAAAACAAAGGGAGCAATTCAAAAAATATATTCCACTTTTCTTGCCCTATGGCGTGTACAATTTTGACGAAGAGGGAGGTGGTGCCGATGTGAGTCCGTTAAAAAAACAAGGTGTAGTTGTAGGCGAATTATTGCCCGACTCTCAACGCTATTTTGATGTGCACCATACGGATAATGACGTGTTTGAAACAGTGAACCACCGCGAATTAAAGTTGGGTGCTGCAGCGATGGCAATGCTCATTTATGTGGTGGATCAGCACGAGTTGTTGGATTAAAAATATTGAAACCGAACATGACAGTATCTCAACTGCACACCCAAATAGCCGAACAATGGTTTGAAGCCTTCAATGCCCAGGATTTAGAAGCATTGTTGTCGCTATATGCCCATGATGCACGACATTTTAGCCCTAAATTAAAAATCCGTCAACCAGAAACGGAAGGCTGGGTAAAAGGTAAAAATGCACTCAGCGCATGGTGGCTAGATTCCTTTGAGCGCTTACCGACCTTACAATATATCCCGACGAGCTTTACCGCAAACAATGAACGGGTAATTATGGAATATATCCGTAAAGTCAGTGGCGAAGCAGATATGATGATAGCTGAGGTGCTGGAAATCAAGGAGGGTTTAATTGTGGCTTCTCGGGTTTATCACGCTTAGAGTCGGGATTGCTTTCTCTTTTTGAATTGCCTTTCGCTTATTGGCCAAATTAAAAAATATTCAGTAGAACCCCAACCAATCAAGTTCAACAACATAAAAATTGCAGTGTTGACTAATGAAACTTCTTTGTGATTATAAACATCTAGAGCAAGCATTGCCAACGAGATTAATAATGAAAAACTAAAGCCGTGTAAAATTAAATATTTTAATCGCCCCCACTTTCAAGTTTTCTCCCAGTTATTCTCCCAAGCCATAAAATGTTTGTTTTATATAAATTTATGTAGTTTGGAACAAATTTTCAATAACAAAGCAAAACAGCCTTAGACTCATTATTCCTATCTTTGCCCCATGTCTTCCTTGCATATTTACAACTCTTTCAACCGACAAAAAGAAAAATTCGAATCCATAACGCCAGGCCATGTTGGCCTTTATGTCTGCGGCCCTACCGTATCGGGAGAGTCTCATTTAGGTCATGCCCGTCCTTACATTACTTTCGATGTGCTGAATCGCTATTTGCAACATTTGGGCTACAAAGTGCGCTATGTGCGCAACATCACTGATGCAGGACATTTTGAAGAAGAAGGTCGGGATGCTGAAGATAAAATTGCAGGCAAGGCTTTATTAGAGAAATTAGAACCGATGGAATTGGTGCACAAATACACCGAACTGTTTCATTGGGGTATGCGCTTGTTCAATAACTTAAGTCCAAGTATTGAACCCACCGCCACTGGTCATGTCATCGAGCAGATTTCGATGATTGAGGATATTATGGCCAAAGGCTATGCTTATGAAAAAAATGGTTCGGTTTATTTTGATGTCAAAAAATATGCCGAAGAATATAGTTACGGAAAGCTTTCGGGCAGAAAAATAGATGAACTTTTAGAAACCACCCGCGACCTCGACGGGCAGGATGAAAAAATAAACAAGGTTGATTTTGCTCTTTGGAAAAATGCACCGCCCGAGCATTTAATGCGTTGGAAAAGCCCTTGGGGCGAAGGTTTCCCGGGATGGCATATTGAGTGTTCGGCAATGAGTTGCAAATATTTAGGCGAAGAATTTGATATCCACGGTGGCGGAATGGACTTGCAATTCCCACATCACGAAAGTGAAATTGCCCAATCAACAATTGCCAATGGCAAAGCACCTGCACGCTATTGGATGCATAACAATATGATTACCATCAATGGCAAAAAGATGGGCAAGAGCTATAACAATGTTATTAAGTTGACGGAATTGTTCAGTGGCAATCATCCTATTTTGGATCAGGCTTATCACCCAATGGTAGTGCGCTTTTATATCCTTCAAACACATTACCGCAGTACTTTAGATTTTGGCAACGAAGCACTGCAGGCATCAGAAAAAGCATTGCGCAGACTATGGGAGGCTTATGAAATCTTAAAGAAATTAAATCATTCGGGAAATGCTGATACCAGCGATAAAGAGCTGAATGAAAAAATCGAACATTTCTGCACCGAATGTGCCGAATTTATGAATGATGATTTGAACACCGCCAAGGTCATCGCTAATTTATTCGAGTTAGCTCCGATTATCAACGGTATCAAAGGTGGTCAGATAAAAGCTGATGCAATTGACGCTAGTACTTTTGCCTTATTACAGACAACCTTCACGACCTATCTTGAAGATATCCTTGGCCTACAGCCTTTACAAGCAGAGCAAGCTGGTGATAAAATGGATAAAGTATTGCAAGTACTGATTGACATTCGTAAAGATGCCAAACAAAGAAAAGACTTTGCCACTAGCGATTTAATCCGCAACCAATTGGCCTCATTTGGCGTACAACTCAAAGATGAAAAAGATGGTACCGTTTCGTACAGCATCGACTAAAGAATTATGAAAAATATCAAAAGATTAATCTACTATATCAGCGACTACAAAGGGAGTATTGTGCTTTATTTTGTGTGCAGTTTGCTAGCAGTAGTTTTTTCTGTTTTTTCGATGGGATCTTTAATGCCGGTACTACAGGTTTTGTTTTCGGGTGATGAAAAACCCAAACCAAAAGCAAATCCAAATATAATAGAGCAGTTACACACTTATATTTTTGACCTAACAGAAAAGAATGGTCCTATCAATGCACTAGCCTTAATCTGTGTGGCTATTGTACTATTTGTTGCACTAAAAAACATCTTCCTTTATTTATCTATTTATATACTGGCACCCTTACGCAATGCCATTCTACGCCGTTTACGCAATGAACTCTTCGTCAAAATATTATCCTTACCCATCGGTTATTTTACCGACGAGCGCAAAGGCGATATTATGTCGAAAATGACCAATGACATCAATGAAGTAGAGGTATCGGTAATTTCTGTTTTAGAAGTTTTTATTCGCGAACCCTTAATGCTCATTTTCTTTTTGGGAGCGATGATCGTGATTTCCCCTAGTTTATCACTTTTCATTTTTGTTTTTTTACCAGTAGCCGGATTAATCATCGGCTTAGTGAGTAAAACACTACGCAAATCCTCCAATATTTCGCAACAATACCTAAGTGATATACTAGCCGTAATTGACGAAACCCTAACAGGAATGCGTGTGGTAAAAGCCTTTAATGCAGAGCGTCATCAGCAATTGCGTTTCACCAAAATGAACAATGATTTATTCCGTATTCGCAACAAAATATCGGCACGCAAAGAATTAGCTTCTCCCTTAAGCGAAGTGATGGGCATCATTGTAGTGAGTGTCATCTTGTGGTTTGGCGGACGATTAGTTTTGGGCCACCAAGGCTCCCTAACAGGGCCTGCATTTATCATGTACCTCGGTCTATTTACCCAAATTATCAACCCCTTTAAAAATCTCTCTTCGGCATTTTCAAACCTTAAAAAAGGGAGTGCGGCCCTGCAAAGGATTGAAGATATTTTACAAGTAGAGGCCAGCATTAAAGACGCCCCAAATGCAAAGCCCATTTATAGTTTTGAACATCAAATTGAGCTCAAAAATGTACATTTTGCCTATGGCGAAAAGGTAATTTTAGATAATATCAACCTAATCATCCCTAAAGGAAAAAACATTGCGTTAGTTGGAGCATCTGGTGCGGGCAAATCTACTTTGGTCGATTTAATTCCTCGCTTTCATGATGTGAGTTCGGGCAGTATTTTATTAGATGGAGTGGACATTCGCGAATACAAAGTGGATCATCTTCGTCGCTTAATGGGTGTTGTTGGACAGGACCCAATTTTGTTTAACGACAGCATTTACAACAATATTACACTAGGTACCGGCGGTGCGGATTTAGCAAGAGTAGAAGACGCAGCGCGCGTAGCCAGTGCCCATCATTTTATCCAAAAGAAAGCCCAACAATACGAAACGGAAGTGGGCGACCGCGGTAGCCGCTTGAGTGGTGGTGAACGACAAAGAATCACTATTGCCCGTGCGGTACTCAAAAATCCGCCTATTTTAATATTGGATGAAGCAACCTCTTCGCTAGATACCGAAAGCGAAAGAATGGTACAAGATGCCATTAATAATTTGATGCAAAATCGCACCTGTATTGTTATTGCGCATCGCCTATCCACCGTGCGCAATGCCGATGAAATCATCGTATTGGAGCAAGGGAAAATAGTCGAGCGCGGCAATCACGAAACTTTACTCAGCCAAAATGGCATTTACAGGAAGTTGGTTGAAATGCAAGAGTTGAAATAGGCAAATTCTATTTTAATTAGAAAGCACCAAGCCTACAAAATCTTACCTTTGCCTTAATGAACCTGCAAGCTTTGCTGGGATTATATCAAAATGATATCCGCTTGAAACAATTAGCGGCCGCAATCTCATTGCCCGACCGAACGGATCAGCCGGGCGGGACCAGCCCCAAAATCCGCCTACAATTAGACAATCTTTACGGCTCTTCGCTCAACTTTATAGCCACTGCTGTCTGGCAAATGACCAGCTCAAAAACAGATACAATTGGCCATGGTGCCAACCATGTTTTTGTGTTGCATGACCATGAAGAAGCAGCTTATTTTCACAACGACATAGAGCAATTGACCAAGGCATTGGATATATGCTATTTCCCCGATTCTTTTAAGAAAGCCGGCGATTACAAAGAACTCAATAGTAGCCATGTGATGCTGCGCACCGAAGCACTAACTAAGTTCTCAAACGAAAGAAAAGGTGGTGTATTGGTTACTTATCCAGAAGCTTTAATCGAAAAGGTAGTCAACCCGAAAACATTATCGGGTAATATGATCAGCATTAAGGTGGGTGAAAATTTAAAAATAGACCCTTTGCTAGAACGCTTATCTGGATTGGGTTTCCGCAGAGAAGACTTTGCTTACGAACCGGGACAATTTGCGATGCGGGGTGGCATTTTGGATATCTATTCTTTTGGTAATGAACATCCTTATCGCATCGAGCTTTTTGGGAACGAAGTAGATAGTATCCGCATCTTCAATCCTGAAACGCAATTATCTGAACGAAAGCTATTGCAAGTAAGTATTTTACCTAATGTGGAAACCAATTTTGAAGCCCAAGAAAAGGTATCTCTTTTGGATTTCTTACCCGACAATACAGTTCTTTGGTTTAAAGATGTAGACTTTACTTTAAGTCGCCTACATAAAATATCAGATGATATACCGAATAAGATATCTACACATTCAGTGGCCGTGGATCAAGAAGAAGATTGGATAAGACCCTTGTCTTTAGAGGATTTTGAGGATATTGATAGCTGGAAAAGCAAATTAAAAAGCAGGCATATCATTGAATGGCGGAACCACTCTTTGCAAAAACATTTCCCAGACTATGAGCCGATTCATCTGCAATTAGCCACAGAAGAGCAGCCCATTTTTAACAGGCAATTCGACATGCTCATTGCCGACCTAAAGAAGAAGGTTGCGGCCCATTACACACCCTACATTTTTGCCGAAAACCCCAAACAATTAGAGCGATTACATTCCATTTTTGAAGACCTTAATGCTGGAATACAATTTGTACCTATACCCAATGCGATTAGTAAAGGTTTTATAGACCACGACAAGAAAATACTGTGTTATACCGATCATCAAATTTTTCAACGCTACCACAAGTATAAGGTAAAGCAAGCCTATACAAAAGGCAAAGCCATTAGCCTGAAAGCCTTGCGCGACTTGCAACCCGGAGATTATGTATCGCATATTGACCATGGTGTTGGACGCTATAGTGGTTTGCAAAAAATAGAAGTGAATGGTAATATGCAAGAAGCAGTACGCATTATTTACAGAGATAATGACGTGCTGTATGTCAATATCAATTCGCTGCACAAAATCAGCAAATACACGGGCAAAGAAGGCACCATACCCAAGGTTCATAAATTGGGTAGTGATGTTTGGGAAAAACTAAAAAACAAAACAAAGCGACAAGTAAAAGATATCGCAGCTGATTTGATTCGATTATATGCCAAACGTAAGGCCTCACAAGGTTTTGCGCATACGGTTGATAGTTATTTGCAAACAGAATTGGAGGCTTCATTTATTTATGAAGATACCCCCGACCAAAGCAAAGCGACAGAGGACGTCAAACGTGATATGGAAGCGCCAGCACCCATGGACAGGCTGGTATGCGGTGATGTGGGATTTGGCAAAACCGAAATAGCCGTTCGTGCTGCATTTAAAAGTGTGGCCGACAACAAGCAAGCGGCAATTCTTGTGCCCACCACAATCCTGGCTTATCAGCATTATCAAACCTTTCAAAAGCGATTAAAGGATTTTCCTTGCAACGTAGACTATATCAATCGATTTAAATCCGCCAAAGAAAAAAAGGAAACCTTAAAGCGTTTGGAAGAAGGAAAAATTGACATCATCATTGGCACACATGGATTGCTGAGTAAGGATGTTCAATTTAAAGATTTAGGCTTGCTGGTCATAGATGAGGAACAGAAATTTGGTGTAGCCGCCAAAGAAAAGATACGGGAACGTCGCGCGAGTGTAGATACCCTAACGCTCACCGCAACACCGATTCCGCGCACGCTTCAATTTTCTTTGATGAATGCCCGCGACCTCAGTATTATCAATACGCCACCACCCAATAGGCAACCGGTGAATACAGAGATTTTGGTATTTGATGATTATGCAATTCGGGATGCTATTTATTACGAAACCGAACGGGGTGGTCAGGTTTATTTTGTACACAATCGTGTGCAAAGCTTACCCGAGATGGCCAAGCGATTAAAAGATTTGTGTCCCGACTTAGAAATTGTAGTGGCGCACGGACAAATGGAAGGAGCTAAATTAGAGCAAGCCTTATTTGACTTTATTGGGCATAAATATGATGTCCTTTGCTGTACCAATATTGTAGAAAGTGGTGTGGATATTTCTAATGCGAATACGATTATCATTAACAATGCCCACCATTTTGGCTTGAGTGATTTACATCAATTGCGTGGTCGTGTGGGGCGCAGTAATCGTAAAGCATTTTGTTACTTGATAGCTCCACCTTTGAGTAGCTTACCGAATGATAGTCGCAAAAGGTTACAAACCTTAGAACAGTTTACAGAATTGGGCAGTGGCTTCCAGATTGCGATGCGCGACCTAGACATTCGAGGAGCAGGAAATATGTTGGGCGGTGAGCAAAGTGGATTTATCGCAGATATTGGTTTCGAAATGTACCATAAAATACTAGATGAGGCCATTAGGGAACTGAGGAGTACGGATTTTAAAGATGTATTTGCAGATGAAATTGAACGCAAGCAAGATTATGTGAGCGATTGCACCATTGATACTGATTTAGAAATTCTCATACCAGATACTTATGTAGAAAGCATCACCGAAAGATTGAGCCTTTATACCCAAATTGATAACGTAAAAGATAATGAAGAGTTAGAAAAATACGCCCAACAATTGGTAGATAGATTTGGTCCTATGCCCATACAAGTTGTAGATATGCTCACTGCTATCCGTTGCCGAAAAGCCGCTAAAGAACTGGGCTTTGAAAAGCTCATTCTCAAAAATGAACAATTACGCTTGTACTTTATCAGCAATCCAGAATCGCCTTATTTTGAAAGTGAAATCTTTAATAAAATCATGCACTACATCCAAACAGGTACGAATAATGCCAAGCTAAAACAAGTTGGTAAAAATTTTATGCTGTTGGCGGATAAAATGAAATCGATGCAAGCCATAGAAAAATTTTTGTTAGCCATGAAATAAATGGCAAAAGCCATTAAACTCAATCTGGCCTCATTTGTGTGTGCACAACAAAATCCAAAAATGAAAACATATTCCGAGCATGAATAGCCTTATCCTCTGTACCATCAATAGCACAAAAACAAAAAATCCAGCGCTTTATGTTTCAGCGCTGAAAACAATCTTAATTACAGATCAAATCGAAACCATTACTATATAGGGGAATAGAAGTAAATGGGCGTATTTGCTTCGCTCTTGATTAAAAAATATTGGAAATAAAAATAGCCGCACAAATATTGTGCGGCTATTTTTTTAAAATATGGTACTCAAAAGAATTAGGCTTCCACCGCCTTACTCACCTTACGATAAACAAATTCGTTATAGATATTTCTACGACAAAATCTTGCAGGAGCATCAGAGCTACACAATTTATTGTATAAAGCCTTGGGCACACCAAAATACTCATAGCTACTGCCATCTACAAAATTCAATTGCAATAAACTTTTCTCGTATGAGTAATGCAATATTTGAGAAGTTGCTATCGTTTGATTGTATTGCTCTTGAGATTGAGCAATTGTCTCGGGAGCAATGCTCACTAAAAAATGATAGGCCTCAATCAACTTTTTGCTTTTCTCCTCGGCATCTATTCTACCCTCTTCATTATCCACAAATTTATCAGGATGCCATTCTTTCATCAGATTGCGGTAAACTGACTTCAATTCTTTAAGATCGGCATTTTTGTCAACGCCCAAAAACTTCCTATGTTCAATGATTCTTTTCATAAAGGTGCAAAAGTAAGGAATCAACATTGCTTAAACCGAATATGGGACCTTTATAAAAGTACTTTTTTATGAAACGAAACTTTCTACCCTATTGCCAACACAATACGGTGCTATTATTTTTATGTTATAATGAATACTCCTCAGAAAAATAAGAGTATATTTACCACACAAGTGATGTTTCCTTAATAAGGCACAAATATTTTCTAACCTTTAAAAACTAAAAATCAAATGAGAAATTTTGTTTCGGGACTCCTCATTGGAGCACTTTTAGTAGGTGGTGGTTCCTACTTGTATTTTCCTAAATTGAAACAAGCAGCCTATGATGAAGGACAGGCTCTTGGAAAAGCAGAAGGCATCAAAGTGGGCACTGCTACTGGGATAGAAGAAGGAATGGCACAAGGCTTAGCAAAAGCCGAACTCGATAAAAAGCTGATGCAGGATAGTTTGAACAAACAAATTGAAGAAGCCAAAGCAAGCCGAAAAATTGTTCGTATACCTGTTGAAAGAAAACCTACAATTCAGAACTGGCGTGTTCTGGGCGGCCAAATTGCGGAACCCATTATTGCAACAGAACCCACAAAAACACCCTAAGCAATCTACTGCTTCATAATCCCTATTTGCGCGCTCCGAGGGCACAAATAGGGATTTTTTTATTTTTAATGTATTAAAATAATATTTAAAACAATAATCTATTTATCGTTAAATTTATCTCCATAAAACAATATGTTTTTTGGAATATGAAAAAAATGAGCTTGTTCCTAGGGCTATTATTTGTACACCAAGCAAGCATTGCACAAGAGGCAAAAGGAACGATTAAGGGCAGCCTAGTAAGCCCAAACGTATTATCGTGGTCAGCAATCGACATTCAATTATACCTGCCCAAATTAAGGCAGATTCAAGCCATTGATACCCATGGATCTTTTGAGATACGTTCTTTGCCCTTGGGTATATATAGCATTCATATAAGGCTAAATGGCAGCACAATTGATAGCTTTAGCGTAGACGTCAATCAAGGATCAATTCATATTGGAAACATTGTTATTAATCTGCCTGAGCGCAACAATGAGGCAACAGAACAGGAACAAATCCCTTCAATTGCCTTAGAAATGTTGGAAAATAATATTGATGAAGAGGATCTGATGGGCCATCAGAACATCAGTATTTTACTAAATTCTTCTGGTGTACGAGATCCATTTTTAGCAGCAAGTAGCTTTATATTCAGCCAATACAACCTAAGGGCTCGAGGATATGACAGAACGGCTCAGCAATTATTCATGAATGGTACATTGATGAATGATCTTGTAAGTGGACAAATAGTTTGGGCCCAATGGGGAGGATTAAATGATATCATCAAAAACCCAAGCAGCACATACGGCATCACTGCGCATCAACAAGCCATAGGCCTCGTGAATGGCAGCACTGTATTCACATTAAATGCTGCCGAAAATGCACCGCTCAATAAGGTGAGTTATTCGCTTTCGAATAGGTCTTATGAAAATAGAGTAATGTATACCCATCACAGTGGCTTGCAAAAAAATGGATGGGCCTTTTCATTTTCGGGTTCACGCAGATGGGCACAAGAAGCTTATGCAAAAGGCACTTCATTAGAAGCCTATTCTGGATTGATATCCATTGCGAAAACACTCAATACTCGGCATCAATTAAGCCTCAACATTATTGCTGCCTTAAACGAAAGAGCATCTTCGGGAGCGAGTGTTGAAGAAGTATTTGCGTTGAGCCAAGATCATTATTACAACCCCAACTGGGGATGGCAAGATGGGCAAAAAAGAAATGCTAAAATGGCAAAAAGATGCCAACCTCTATTGCTAATCCAACATCATATGGAAGCATCTCCACAAACAAAAATCACCAACTCCTTCTCCTTTCAAACAGGCTATAATCAAATATCATCATTGGATTGGTATAATGCCATAGACCCAAGACCAGACTATTATCGAAACCTCCCCAGTTATTACCAAAACAATAGCCCAATTACGGCAGAAAACATTAGACAGGCTATTAAAAACAATCCTGAAAAATTACAAATTGACTGGGATCGATTGTACGAAGCCAACAGCAATAATGTCGAAACCCTACACAAGCTAAATGGCGATAGTTTGAGCGCTAGAAGAAGTTTATATGCCCTGGGGGCTGATGTAGAAGAAATAAAGAAAATCAGTATTGCACACAACATAGTACACAAGCAGTCCGACCAAATAACCTGGAGCGGAGGGATACAAGGAATCATCCAACATTCCAGCTTTTTCAAAAAAATGATTGACCTGCTTGGTGGGGATTATTACCTCAACTACAATCAGTTTGCAGCCCAACAATTTGTGGGCAACGTACAATACAAACAAAACGACCTAGAAACTCCAGATAGAGCAGTACTTAAAGGTGAAAAATACCGGTACCACTACAACAATAGCATAGGAAAAGCTTGGGCTTGGGCTCAAATAGAAATGAATTTAAAACGAGTTAGTCTATTTGCATCCATTAGCGCGGGATACACTACTTACTTAAGAAATGGATTATACCGAAATGGATTGTTTGCAGAGAACTCTTTAGGCAAAAGCGCCCAGCAAAACTTTCTAAACCAAACAGCAAAATCAGGTATTACCTATAAAATAGATGGAAGAAATTACCTCATCTTCAACGGCTGGTTCAGTAAAGAAGACCCCGGAATCAACAATATCTTTATTGCACCACGAACCCGAAATCAAACACTCGAAAAACCAAATGTACAACAAACTCAAAGTATCGAGGCAGGCTATATAATGCATGCACCAAATCTATCCATCAGAGCAATAGCTTACGCTACAGACATAAAGAACCGAACCCAAATTCAACGATTTTTCAATGATGAGCCTGAATACCAAAGCTTCGTCAACTTTGTAATGCAAAAAATGAATACAAGATGTATCGGTACCGAATGGGCCATAGAATATTCCCTAAATCCTTTGATATCCTTTAATGCGGCGGCAAGCATTGGCCAAGCATTTTATACTAATCGACCTGAAATAAGTATTTACAATGATAACGATACCAATACAAGACCGACAAGCAAGGAGGTTTATATCAAAAACTATTACCTCGGGCTTGGACCACAAAGCGCCTTTACCGTAGGATTGAAATACAACAGCAAAAAATTTTGGTACATGAAGGTCAATACAAACTACTTCGATAGAAACTATGTATCCGTTAACCCTAGCCGTAGAAGTATAGAAGCAGCTGAGCTAATCGATAAAAACAATCCTATCTACCGCAAAATTTTTGACCAAGAAAAATTGCCCTCTTTCTATACCCTAGACCTATCCTTTGGCAAATCAATTCGACTCCATAATCTCTGGGATAAAATGGCGTACCAAACCGCTCTATCGATAAATATTGGCATCAATAATGTACTGAACAATCAAAACATCAAATTGGGAGGATACGAACAATTGCGCTACGATTTCAGCAATAATAATCCTGACAAATTCCCTACCAAATACACTTATGCCATGGGCAGAACATTTTTTGCAAACATTAGTCTAAAATTTTAATCGGATGAGCAGATTTTCCTTTCTATTCACAGTTTTGTGCACCCTACATATTGCCTGTGTTCAAGAAAAATGGGATAGACCAAACCCAAAAAATGATAGGGATCTCAACTTTGCAATCTATAAAACAATTGCCGAATTACGTTCTAGTATGGGCAGCTCGGGATATCGGGAAATAAAAGATAACATCATTATTTCAGGAGAGGTGATTGCCGATGATCGAACAGGAAATTTTTTTAGACAAATCATCATTGATGATGGCACAGCAGCCATACCTGTTTTGTTGGATGCTAACAATCTGTATAATGACTTCCCGATAGGTCGCAAAATATATCTGCGCTGCAAAGGCTTGTACACTAGCTTTTATTATAAACTACCACAACTGGGCTATATACCCAATCAAAACGGATTACTGACGGCCATACCCTATCACCTTTGGGATAATTACATTGTAGCTGCAGAAATGCAACAGGCCATAAATGCTATTGAAGTAAGTATCGCTGATGTAAAAATAGCTAAACCAGAATTATACAATCGATTAGTTCGTATGATAGACATACAAATATTGGATACGAATAAAGCTACACAATTTGCATTGCCTGCTAATATTTCCTCAGCTACCAATATCCAATTGATGGATTGCGATAGCCATATAATCGCTTTAAGAACCAGTGCATACAGCAGCCTTCAAGCGCTTAGGCCCCCCAAAGGCCGCGGCAAAATAACCGCTATATATACCGTATTCAACAATACACCTCAATTGGTTTTGCGCGATACCAGTGAAATTCAAATGAGGTCTCCACGATGTTTGTAAACTCAAAAAAACTGGAACATGAACTGTAAAATTCTCGTCCTTTTTATTGGACTCTTGTTTGCTGCATGCCTCAAAAAAAAGAATGAATTACCCGAGGTTTATGGCAGTGATGATTGGGCAGCCTTAGTCAATTATAATTTAAAAAAACTCAATGAACTAAACCCCATTGAGGGTGCACCCATCTTTATTGATAGTAATTGGATCATTGCAGCAAGAGTAATTGCAGATGACGAATCGGGAAATTGGTCAAACCAAATAATCATAGAAGACAGCAGTGCTGGTATTTCATTAAAACTAAATGAAAATAGCTTGTATACGCGCTTCCCTATCGGACGAAAAGTGTATGTAAAATTAAAGGGACTTTATCTAGCCAATGAAAATGGAACAGCACAAATTGGATCCACACCAGCACCTGATAATGCAGGAATGATGCAGGTTTCAGAAATAGCCCCTAAATCAATTGGACAATTTATTAGTGCTGGAAAAAGCGAGCTAAACGCTAAGTCCACAATAGTAAAACTAGAGGACTTAATGACAGCCAGAAAAGATTTAATTAATCGACTGATTACAATCGAAAATGTAGAAATAGCCAATCCCTATTTCGACAATTTGTATGCCGAGACAACAAGTGCCAGCAGTATAAAAATGCGCGACTGTTCGGGAAATAACATACAATTACGCACGAGCAATTATGCCAGATTCCAAGCATATGAAACACCTAAAGGGAAAGGACAAATAAACGCTGTATACACCGTATATAAAGGAATAGGACAACTAATGATTCGAGACACCAACGATCTGCAACTTTATCAGAATAGATGTGATGGTTCAAATTTCCAAGAACCTATTGTACTGAGCCTTGATAGCTTACGAAAGATCTACCCCAACAAAGACACCACATTGGGCAATTATATCATTAGAGGCATTATAACCAGTGATGCAGCCAATAAAAATTTTGGTCCAAGTACGATCGTACTACAAGATGGTCAAAAGGGAATACTGATTTATTTCTCTTCTTCAGCGGCTGCCATGCCAGAGTTAGGCGATTCGGTAGAAATAAAAATTGCAGGAGCCATACTCACCAAATACGAAGGAGCTTTGGAACTCAAAAATTTGAAAACATCCAAGTTGAAAACACTAGCCAAAGGAAAATCGATAAGCCCCATTCAACTAACGATTACTGCATTGAATACTCATTTTGAACAATATGAATCCGTTTTGGTAAAAATTATCAATGCAAAAATAACGAGTACAGGTAATTTTGGCGGAGCAAAAACCTTAAGCGATGCTACAGGCAATATCATCTTGTACACCAGTTACAGCGCCACTTTTGCCAATACTGCTATTCCCACAATTACCAAAACATTCCAAGGCATTGCGACACCCTACAACAGCACCAAAGAAATAAAAATCCGAAATCCAGTCTTGGATATTTACTGACAATTTTGTTTTCCCATTTCAAGGGTGAATGGTCGTCGTTTTAGGTGGGGCTCGCTGCGCGAGCCCCACCCAAAATAGCTCATTCCTTTACTGCCATTCGCAAATTATAGGCTACAGTAAAGCCCAAAAAACATGAGTTACTCAAAGAGAATGACCACTCCAAAGACATTAGCCTCCATACAACCAAGCCATCGCATTGCTGTGCAAGAGTTGGTTTTTGAGCTCAGAACTATAAGGCATCTCTTCAATGAGCTTGCCAGGATGATGCTCTCCAAGGGGGAAAGGATAATCACTGCCCATACATACTTTGTCCTGTCCCATTACCTCTATCACATAGTCTAAGGCTTTGGGATCGTGGACAAGGGCATCTATCCAAAATTTGCCCAAGTATTCGCGTGGGTTGGCCTCGTTGTCTATAGCGCAGAGGTCGGGACGCACATTAAATCCATGCTCGATACGGCCGATGGTAAAAGGGAATGAACCACCACCATGGGCAAAGGCCACACGTAATTTAGGGAAGTTCGTAAACACGCCACCAAATATCATAGAGGCAATAGCACGGGCGGTTTCGGCAGGCATGCCTACTAGCCAAGGCAACCAATATTTGGTCATATCCTTTTCACCCATCATCTCCCATGGATGCACAAAAATGCTGCATCCTAATTGTTCAGCAGCTTGCCAAAAGGGTGTAAAATAAGGGTCGCTAAGATTCTTGCCATTGATGTTAGAACCTATCTCAAGGCCGGGCATCTTAAGCTCTGTCACACAACGCTCCATTTCTTTAATGGCCAAATCGATATCCTGCAAAGGAACAGTGCCCAGTCCGATAAATCGTTCTGGATGATAGGCACAAGACTGGGCAATATGGTCATTGAAAAAACGTGCTGTCTCGAGGCCGTGCTGGGGCTGTGCCCAATAATTGAACAAAACAGGAATGGTAGAAAGCACTTGCAGGCCCACTTCAGTAAGGTCCATTTCTTTCATCCGCACAGAGGCATCCCAACAATTTTGTTCTACCTCGCGAAAAACTTTATCTCCTTTAATCATCCGCGCACATCCCGGACAATGATGCTCGAGATGAATGAACTCCCCATAGCCAAATTTTTGAAAATAATTGGGGATATGTTCAGGCATGATGTGCGTGTGGATGTCAATTTTGGAGAAAGCCATAAGAGGAAATTTGTAAGGGCAAAGGTGCAGAATTTTTAAAGAAATAGCACTTTAAATTAGATATCAAAGTGAATAAACCTAAAATACAGGATATCCACTTTATCTAC
>JAIXWS010000091.1 GCA_027491165.1 Sphingobacteriales bacterium
ACGGGAATGGCATTGCTGCCATCTGCTTTTACAGCATTGCCATCGGTAGTGGCAAAGCCTGTGTTGTCGGCATTTCTTTTGAAGGTGTAATTGGGTATGCCTTCAGAGGTAAATCTTGCTGCATTTTGTACATCCATGTATAAATCCAGGCTTGTTTTTTTGAAATTGATTTTTTTGTCGATACGAATATCGCCTTGTTGAAAGGGTTTTAAAGTTTGCGAATTGATGGCAGTATAATCCAAAGTACCCACACCGGTTACTAGATAATTGGCGCGCGAAGCAATGGGGTCGTAAGGAGTGAAAGGTGCACCACCTGCTAATCGATACTTTAAGCCCAGCTCCCAGCCTTTGCCCAGTTTTTGCCCAATAGTGGTCGAAATCAAATAGCCAAAATTCCAGGATGAAGGCAATAATATCCCATTGCTACCCGAAAATTCGGAACGATAAACCGTGGCGCTAAAAGCGTAAAATGTTTTTTTGATGAGTTTTTGTTGCACAAATAACTCTACGCCATAAGTGCGGCCCTTGCCGATAGACCTCACCGCCTCATTGCCCACCGAAGTGAAATCGGCGCCCTGATTGGCCAATGAAATACCGGTGCGCACAGAGACAGGATAATTGTTGTAATCCTTGTAAAAACCTTCGAGGGTAAAGCGCCAATCGTCGCGGGGGATGAATTGAACACCCAAAGCATAATGCACCGAATTGATGTATTGCATGCCTCTATTCACTAAATTATTGTTGTTGTCGCGAAAGCCAAGATTCGTATAAATAGGGAGTTTGTAATAATTGCCGATAGAGCCTGTTAGATCCCATTTGGGTAATAGATTATAAGAGAAGGAAAGCCTTGGAGATAAGGTCTGTAGTGGGTTGTTGCCATCAGTAGTAAAGGAATTCATATCGCTGCGCATGCCGCCCGAGACTAATAATTTCTCCTTAAAGAATCTTTTAGAAACTTGTCCAAAGGCGCCGTATCGAAAGAAATCAATCGCGCTGTTGTAGTTTAGGGTGACGCCTGGTGTGATCAAATTGCCAGAGGCATCACGTACATCATTGCTTACTTTATTGAATAGGCCGATGTTGAATTTGACGTATTGACCGACTACACCATAACTAAATTTCCAGTCGTTGACATATTTATTCACATCAATACGCAATTTGTTTTCTATTTCTTGCGATTGTAAGCCCAGCGTGCGTTTCGTTTCTTCTTCGATATTATCCTCAAATTGATTGGCTTCGTTGTTGAACATATTTCGGCTGAGCGCAACATTCAAATAACCGTTTTTGATGAGTCTTTTTAAAGAAACACCAAAGGTGTAATTCCACTGGTCAATCATAGGATTGCTGCGGAGGATATACATATTTTCTGGTGTTGATTCTTTGGGTGTGGCCAAGCGAAACTTATCAATAGCCCCAACGCCAATAAAATTGAGCGTGGTTTTATTATTTATTTTGTGTGTCACTTTGTACTGAAAGTCCCAGTATTCCGGACGGATCGGTAGGTCTAAAGCTTCAAATAATAATTGTAAATAGGACCTACGCGCAGAAGCCATGAAGGTTGTTTTTTTACCCAAAGGGCCTTCTAAAGTAGTGGCCAATTCTGTTCCGCTCAAACGCACATTACCGCCCAATTTTTCAGGGTTGCCTTGTCTTTGCTTGATTGTAAAGGTAGAGGCTAGGGCATTGTCGTATTTAGCATCAAAGGCCGATGAACTTAGTTGCACATCTTCGATAAAAGAGACATTGAGAATACCAGTTGCGCCACCTGAGGCTCCTTGTGTTTGAAAATGGTTGAGGACAGGAATTTCAATACCATCTAAATAATACACATTTTCGTTGGGCGCGCCACCACGTACAATGATATCATTTCTATTGGCGGATGCACCACCACTTACACCTGGTAAAACTTGTATCACGCGGCTGACATCAAAGTTGCCACCTGGATTGCTTTTGATTTCTTCGGTACTGAGGCGTTGTGTACTCATCGGTGTCACCATATCAGCGGCACGCGCAGAGCGGCTTTTGTTGTCTTTTACCACTACCTCTTTAAGGTTTTTACCCTCTTCATCCAATTCAAAATTGACAATTTGGGCATTACCGCTGCTGACAATAATGTTGTATTTGATTTGGGTAGCGTAGCCTAGATAGCTGACCTTAATATTTTTAGCACCAAGGCTCGTTTCTATACGGTAATTACCATTGCTATCAGTTGTGTTGCCAACGGCAGTACCATCTATTTGCACTACAGCTCCTTCAATGGTTTGTTGGGTATTTTTATCTTTTATGGTGCCTAGGATAATGCCTTTTGTTTGGGCCAAGCTAGTAAGGCTCACAAACATTGTGCAAAAAATAAGAAGAAAACGAGCGCTCATTTTGTTTAATAATTTGCGACAAAAATACAACAAAAAATTACTAATAGGAGTTTTTGCAGTCCAAGACAATATCTTTGCCGTCTACTGGCTTATGGTTAAACAACTAAATATACGGCATCTTTCTTTGGAGGACTTACAGAGGCAAATTGTTGATTGGGGATTTAAGAAGTCTCAGGCAACATTGCTTTATGAATCTATATGGAACCAATTTGTTACTGATTTTGGGGCTATCGATTTGCTTCAGGAAAGTTTGTTAAGCCTAATCCAAGAACAGTATTATATTCCCCAAACAAAAATCCACCAAACACAAATTAGTGAAGATGGCACAATAAAGTGTAGCTTTCAATTGCAGGATGCTCACTTGATTGAAGGAGTGTTAATCCCCACCGAAAATCGTGTAACGGTTTGTGTTTCTAGCCAAGTAGGCTGTAGCCTTTCCTGTTCTTTCTGTGCCACAGGCTATATGGCGCGCAAGCGCAATGTAGATTTTGATGAGATAGTGGATCAGGTTGTTTTGCTGAATGAACTCGCGAAACAGCATTATCAAATGCCCATCAGCAATGTGGTGTTTATGGGTATGGGCGAGCCTATGCTCAATTATAACCATGTACTGCGCTCCATAGAAAAATTGACCAATCAAAAGGCTTTGTCGATAGCGCCGAAGCGGATTACGGTTTCTACGGCAGGTGTGGCCAAAATGATTCGCAAATTGGGTGAGGAAAAGATAAAAGTCAATCTAGCCTTGTCTTTGCACGCTGCCAATGATGTAAAGCGAAACCAAATAATGGGGATTAATGAAA
>JAIXWS010000009.1 GCA_027491165.1 Sphingobacteriales bacterium
CAAAGGCGATTGTCATTGCTCGGTTTGCAATCAAAGCCTTAAAGAATTTGTATCCATAGACAAAAACGAACTAATCTGCCCTGCTTGCGGTTCAGGAAAACGGCACAGAAGACTTTTTGCCTTGTTGCGTGAGCAAGTAAAAAAAGAACAGGCTATTTTAGATTTTTCACCCAATGCGGGATTCTTGTATTATGCCCGTAAAGCATGGGGCAATCAATATTTCACGACCAATTACGACCCCAAAGACAGCACCAATTTCCATTTTGATATTACGGCAATAGCCCACGAATCCAATGCCTTTGACGTCATCATTTGTTATCATGTACTCGAGCATATTACTGCCGATGCACAAGCCATAAATGAGCTCTACAGAATTTTAAAACCAGGAGGAACTTGTTGGATCCAAACACCCTTCAAAGAGGGTGAGATTTATGAAGACTTTTCTATTGAGCGTGCTGAAGAACGATTACAACATTTTCATCAAGAAGACCATGTGCGCATCTATAGTGCAAAAGGACTTGCCCAAAGGTTAAGTGCTGGAGGATTTAAAGTGGAAATACTACATTTCCAGGAAAAAGAAAATCCAGACGAACACCAGCGTTTAGGGTATAAAAATGAAGAGACCATTATTTGGGCATGCAAATAAAAAAGTGACCAAGAGGTCACTTTTAAAAAACTATTTCAAAAACAAAATGTTATGCTGTGTAATGCGCAGAATTTAATTCGCCATTAGCACGCTCAGCAGCCTCAATGGGCTCAAAAGAGGATAAGGGCTCGCCTTTACCTTTGCGTACCCAAGTAGTGTGCTCAAAATGGGCTGATGCTTTACGATCGGCAGTTACGATAGTCCACCCGTCTTCAAGCTGGTCAATGTTGCGGGTTCCCAAGTTAATCATAGGCTCAATGGCCAAGACCATATTTTCTTTTAAGCGCTTACCATCTCCACGGCGGCCATAATTGGGCACATTGGGATCTTCGTGCAAGTTACGCCCTACCCCATGACCTACCAATTCGCGCACAATACCATAGCCATATTGGCCGTTGGTGTATTGCTCAATGGCATAGGAAATATCGCCCACACGATTACCATCAGCAGCTTGTTCAATCCCTTTATAAACGGATTCTTTGGTTACTTTTAAAAGTTTCAAAACCTCGGGGGCCACATTACCAATGGCAAAGGTGTATGCTGAGTCTCCATGAAAACCATTCATGTAGACCCCACAATCAATAGATACGATATCACCATCTTTCAATTCATAAGAACTGGGGAATCCATGTACTACAGCCTCATTAACACTGATGCACAAAGAGAAGGGGAATGCATGATTTTTAGGGCCATAACCTTTGAAAGAAGGCACGCCACCATGGTCACGAATAAAAGTTTCGGCCATGGTATCAATGGATAATGTAGTGATACCGGGCTTTAAAAAAGTTGCCACCTCTGTTAAGGTGGCACTTACCGCGAGGGCGCTTTTTCTTTGAATTTCTATTTCTTCTAATGATTTGATATGTATCATCAACCAAATTTAAATGAATTAAACAGTGGTAGCTCCGGTACGACCCTGAATTCTACCGCCACTCATCAAGCCATCATAATGACGCATTAATAAATGACTCTCTACTTGTTGCAAGGTATCGAGGATAACACCCACACCAATGAGCATTGAAGTACCACCAAAGAAACTTGCAAAACCAGCCGTTACGCCTAACAAACCGGCGATACCCGGTAGGATACCTGCAATGGCCAAAAATACCGCACCAGGCAAAGTAATTCTATCCATTACTGTAGCAATAAAATTAGCAGTTGGCTCTCCAGGCTTAATACCTGGTATAAAGCTGTTATTGCGCTTCAAGTTATCGGCCATTTCTGTTGGATTAAAAATCAATGCGGTGTAGAAATAGGTAAAGGCGATGACCAAAACAGCATAGATAAAATTGTGCCAAAAAGAAGTGGGGTCAGACAAAGAACGCATAAAGCTTCCGGAAGCTCCTTCGGTAGTCATATTGGTAAAGCCAACAATGGTACCTGGAATGAACAAAATAGCTTGTGCGAAGATGATGGGCATAACACCTGAAGAGTTTACTTTCAATGGGATAAAATCACGAGCACCACCCTCAATGTCTTTGGCAGCATTGGTGCTACCAATAATACGACGAGCATAGTTCAATGGGATTTTACGAACACCTTGTGTCAACAAAATCAAACCAACGATAACACCAATAAAAGCAATAATCTCCACAAGGAAAATCAAAAGACCTCCTCCACCGCTTCCACTTGTAGCGGCAAATTCTTGAATCACCGACTCTGGCAGACGAGCCAAAATACCCACCATGATAATAATTGAGGTACCATTACCGATACCTTTATCGGTAATTTTCTCACCAAGCCACATCACGAACAAAGTTCCAGCAGTTAAGACTACAACGGTTGTAAACCAGAACATAAAGCTGCTAAATTCAGGAATCAAGGCTTGTGAAAACTCAGGACCGCGTAGGTAGGCAACATAAGCACTTGCTTGGAAAACAGTAACAATTACGGTAAGGTAACGAGTGTATTGATTGACTGTACGGCGACCACTTTCTTCTTTTTGTAATTTAGCTATCTGAGGAACCACAATACCCGCCAATTGCATAAAAATAGAGGCAGAAATGTAGGGCATTACACCTAATGCAAAAATAGATGCACGACTAAATGCACCACCAGCAAAGGCATTAAATAAGCCCAACAAGCCATCTGGCCCACCACCCGACTTAGAATCAAGAATAACCGGATTGATACCAGGAATAGTGATGTAGCAACCAACGCGGTAAATTAATACAAGCGTAAGCGTAAATAAGATACGCTTGCGGAGCTCTTCAATACTCCAAATATTTTTAAGCGTTTCGATAAATTTCTTCACAGGATTTCAGAATAAATGAGGTGATGCAGCTAATAAAAAATAAAGTGCGAATAAACGACAAAAGACGCACTTTTACAAATGCGTCTTTTTGAAAAAAAAATGATTATAGAATTTCAACAGTGCCGCCAGCGGATTCAATTGCTGCTTTTGCTTTTTCACTGATGGCATTCACAACAAATTTTACGTCAGTTTTGCTCATTTCGCCATTGCCCAATATTTTTACTAGAGCAGTGCGGTTGATTAAACCATTTACGTACAAATTATCGAGGTTAAATTCTTTAAGTTCGTATTTAGAAATGATCGTATCCAATTGACCAAGGTTAAACACTACGTACTCCACTCGGTTTCTATTTTTGAAACCACGTTTTGGCATACGACGTTGGATCGGCATCTGACCACCTTCGTGACCTTTTTTACTTTGGTAACCGGTACGAGATTGTTGACCTTTGTTACCTTTACCAGCAGTGGTACCACCACTACCTTCACCACGTGCTACGCGTTTTTTTGAATGTACCGCGCCTTCGGCTGGCTTTAAATTGTGTAGTTGCATTGTGTTACAATTTTGAAACTTGCGCGGAATGTACAACCGCTCGCAAATTGATTTGAAAAAAAATTATTTAGCTTCTTCTACTTTTACCAAATGGAATACAGTACGTACCATACCCAAAATTGACGGAGTAGCTTCTACTTCTACGCTTCTATTGATTTTGCTCAAACCTAAAGCTACTAATGTGCGCTTTTGGTATTCTGGGCGATCAATTCCGCTTTTTATTTGTGTTACTTTAATTTTTGACATGACTATTTTGTTTGATTAAGTAGCTGTGTAAAGGCTAAATAAAATTATCCGTTAAATACTTTTTTCAAGCTGATGTTGCGTTGTTTAGCAACAGCGATTGGCTCGCGTAATTTACTCAAAGCCACAACAGTAGCTTTTACCACATTTTGTGGATTAGCAGAACCCAAAGATTTCGAAAGAATATCGGTAATACCTACTGCTTCTAACACTGCACGCATGCTACCTCCAGCGATAACACCGGTACCCGCAGCAGCTGGGCGTATCATTACTTTAGCAGCACCTTCTTTCGCAGATTGCTCGTGAGGGATAGTACCACGCATAACAGGAACCTTAATCAAGTTCTTTTTTGCATCGTCAATACCTTTAGTAATCGCCTCTTGAACTTCTTTGGCTTTACCAAGACCTTGACCGACAATACCATTACCATTACCAACTACCACCAAGGCAGAGAAGCTAAACGTACGACCACCACTTGTTGTTTTCACAACACGGTTGATAGATACCACTTTTTCGTGAAGTTCTAATTCGCCAGCTTTTACTCGATTTAATTGTGTCTTAGACATTTTGTTGTGTATTATTTTGAATGTTGTAGAAGCAATTGCTTCGTAAACGAAACTTTATTGGTTATAAAATTAGAAGATCAAACCTCCCTCACGTGCGCCGTCAGCTACTGCTTTTACACGACCATGGTACAAATAACCACCACGATCAAATACGCAATTGGCCAAACCTAGGGCTTTTGCTTTTTCAGCAAGTGATTTACCTACCAAAATAGATTTTTCAACTTTAGTTCCTGCACTTGCTGCGATATCTTTTTGACGAGAATTAGCAGCTGCTAAGGTAAGACCTGTTGTATCATCAATTAATTGTGCGTAAATATCACAATTGCTGCGAAATACAGACAAACGTGGTTTTTGAGCAGTACCATTGATTTTGGTACGAATACGCCAGCGTAACTTTTGGCGACGAACTACTTTATGATCTAAAGACATTTTCTTTCGTTTTTATTTTTACGGGCTTCAACAGATTAAATGATGAGCTACCGAATTGCATTAATAAATTAAACTATTTTCTATTTACCAGCAGATTTACCAGCTTTACGACGAACAATTTCATCTTGGTAACGAACACCTTTACCTTTGTACGGCTCTGGTTTACGCAAGCTACGTAATTTAGCAGCAACCTGACCAATCAATTGTTTGTCGATAGACTCCAAAGTAATGGTAGGGTTTTTACCTTTTTCAGCAGTTGCTGTTGCGGTAATTTCTTTCGGTAATTGAAGTATGATATTGTGTGAATAACCTAATGCTAGATCAATTTCTTGACCAGTAACAGTTGCACGATAACCCACACCCACTAATTCAAGTGTTCTTTTATAACCTTCTGTTACACCAGTTACCATATTGGCAATTAGTGAACGATACAATCCGTGCATTGCACGATGACGAATTTGTTCAGTTGGGCGAGATACTTCGATATTACCATCTTTCTCTTCGATTTTGATATCTCTATCAACGGCTAATTTCAATTCGCCTTTTGGTCCTTTTACAGACACCTCGTTGTTGGCAGAAACAGTAAGTGTAACGCCTTTGCTAACGGGGATTAATTTTTTGCCTATACGTGACATAGTAATTTGTTTGAAAAATGTGTTTTAAAAAATCAATTTGCCTAACCGGTCAGCCTGTATAGGTTGTGGGGCTTAATGTATTAGGACTTGTATGCTTGATATAAATTCTTAGAAAATGTTACACAACACTTCACCACCAACATTTAAAGCACGTGCTTCTTTATCAGTCATTACACCTTTAGAAGTAGAAACAATCGCCACACCCAAACCATTTTGTACACGACGTATTTCAGATGGTTTAGCATATTGACGAAGACCTGGACGACTTACACGCTCTAAAGTACGTATAGCTGGTTCTTTAGTAGCAGCATCGTATTTCAAGGCTATTTTAATCAAGCCTTGTTTGTTATCATCTTCAAATTTGTATTTCAAGATGTAGCCTTTGTCGTAAAGAATTTCGGTGATACGTTTTTTAACGTTGGATGCAGGGATTTCAACGATACGGTGCTGCGCCATTTGGGCGTTACGGATACGAGTTAAAAAGTCTGCAATTGGATCTGTTACCATTTTTGATTTGTTCTTTATTGAATGAAATAATTGTTTCCGGTTTCAGGATGTACGAACAACACCGACCTCGAAACTAAAAATTTTGCTGAGCTTACCAGCTTGCTTTCTTAACGCCTGGAATTTTGCCATCCAATGCCATGTCACGGAAGATGTTACGGCACATACCGAAGTAGCGCATGTAACCTTTTGGGCGACCTGTCAATTGACAACGGTTTTTTAGACGTACTGGAGAAGCATTTTTTGGAAGCAAATCCAAAGCAGCATAATCACCAGCGGCTTTCAAAGCAGCACGTTTTTCAGCGTACCGAGCAACTGTTTTTTCGCGTTTAATTTGACGCGCTTTTACCGATTCTCTTGCCATTATTAGTTGTTATCTTTTTTAATGTTTTTGAAAGGCATTCCTAATTCTTTCAACAATTCGTAAGCTTCTTCGTTGGTACGAGCAGTGGTTACAAAAGTGATATCCATACCGCTAATACGGTTTAGTTTATCGATGTTGATTTCAGGGAAGATGATTTGCTCGGTAACACCCATTGTGTAGTTTCCACGGCCATCAAATGATTTCTCATTGATACCTTTGAAGTCACGAACACGAGGAAGAGATACAGATACAAAACGATCTAAAAAGTCATACATATTCGTGCTGCGCAATGTTACACGGCAACCAATAGGCATTGCTTTACGCAATTTGAAGTTTGAGATATCTTTTGAAGATAAAGTAGCTACTGCTTTCTGACCAGAAATGTTGGTCATTTCATTGATCGCATCATCGATAAGTTTCTTATCAGAAGTAGAGCCTTTAACGCCTTGGTTCAAACAAATTTTTACCAAGCGAGGGCATTGCATCACTGATTTGTAGCCAAATTTTTTCATCAAGTTTGGTACTACTTCGTCTTTATACTTAGACTGTAATCTTGGAGTATATGTTGTCGTTGCCATTATTTAATTACCTCCCCAGTTTTTTTAGAAATACGAACAAAAGTGCCCTCTTTTCTTTCACGCTTAACGCGAACAGGAGCTTTAGCTTTTGCATCCCACAACATTACATTGGAGATGTTAATCGGTGCTTCTTGTTTAACAATACCGCCCTGAGGATTTTGAGCGTTTGGTTTCAAGTGTTTGGTGATGATGTTTACACCCTCAATAAGCACAAGGCCCTTTTGAGGATATACCGCTTGGATAACACGTGGTGTAGTACGGTCTTTATCATCACCAGCAATAACTACAACGCTATCGCCTTTCTTGATATTAAATTTAGGTTGAAATCTTTTTTTCACTGCTTATATTATTAAGTTGTCGTACAGTCGTTTTTCCAATTGGGCTGCAAATGTACGGCATTTATTTTACAATACCTCTGGTGCGAGGGAAACAATTTTCATATATCCCTTATCACGCAATTCGCGGGCTACTGGGCCGAAGATACGAGTACCACGTGGGTCGTCAGAGTTGTTGAGCAATACCACTGCATTGTCGTCAAAGTTGATATAAGAACCATCTTTACGACGCAATTTGTTTTTGGTACGTACAATTACTGCTTTCGAAACGGTACCTTTTTTCATGTTACCGCCAGGTATAGAGTCTTTTACAGTTACAACGATTTTATCGCCGATACCTGCATAGTCTTGACCTGAATTTCCCAACACGCGGATGCACAATACTTCTTTGGCACCACTGTTGTCGGCTACGCTGAGCCTCGATTCTTGTTGTATCATCTTTAAATAAGATTACTTAGCTTTTTCAATAATTTCTACTAAACGCCAGCATTTGTTTTTGCTCAATGGGCGTGTTTCCATAATGCGCACCACGTCACCAACACCAGCAGTGTTGTTTTCGTCGTGTGCCATGAATTTGGTCGTTTTTTTAACGAACTTACCGTATAACGGGTGTTTAATTTTACGCTCTACTGCTACAGTGATGCTTTTGGCCATCTTGTCGCTGCGAACGATACCGATACGCGATTTTCTACTTTTTCTTACTATCGTAGTTGACATCTCTTAAAATATTAATTTTAGATACCTGCTTTTCTTTTTGTTTGCTCAGTTTTTAAACGAGCTACTTCGCGGCGGAGTGAACGGATAGTAAGCGGGTTTTCTATCGGGTTCACAGCGTGGCTGAATGTTAGTCTTTTCAACTGCAATTCAGTTTCAGCTACCTTATCGGCTAAGCCCTGACCATCGAGCGAGCGATAATCTTCTTGTTTTGCTTTTTTTGCCATGGTTAATTTGTATTTATTATCGATTGTTTCGTTGTCTTGTACCAACAACATTCACAATCTACATTTAAAAAAATATTTACGTCGAGCGCTAAACCACTATACAATGGCGATGCTCTTCTTAAGCTTCTGCGTAATCTCTACGAGTTACAAACTTGGTAGCGATCGGCAATTTTTGCGCTGCAAGAGCCATTGCTTCTTGTGCAACTTTTGCAGAAACACCTTCAATTTCGAACAAGATGCGACCTGGTTTTACAACAGCTGCCCAATATTCCAAACTACCTTTACCTTTACCCATACGTACTTCGGCTGGCTTATTCGTAATGGGTTTGTCTGGGAAGATGCGAATCCAAACGTTACCCTCACGTTTCATATGACGAGTCATCGTTTGACGAGCGGCTTCAATTTGACGGTTCGTTATCCATTTTGGTTCTAAAGCTTTGAGGCCAAATGAACCGAAGGCAATCGTAGCTCCACGTTGAGCGTTTCCTCTGATTCGGCCTTTGTGGGCTTTCCTGTGTTTTGCTTTTTTTGGCTGTAACATGGTTACAATATTTTATTAATAGTGTTGTCTAAAAAAAAGTTTTCTTTACTCACAACTTAGTTGCGCGGAGCGCCGCCTCTGTTGCCACCACCACGGCGTTCGCCTGCTGGTTTTCTGTCGCCACCACGGCCACCACCTCTACGGTCGTCACCTTGGAAAGCTGCTGCGCGTGAACCGTTGCCTTTTGCTTCAGTACCTGCTGCAAAGTTTGGATTCAAATCTCTTTTACCTAATACTTCACCTTTACAGATCCATACTTTGATACCAATTTTTCCGTAAACGGTCATCGCATACACTGATGCGTAATCGATATCCATACGGAAGGTATGTAATGGGGTACGACCTTGTTTGAATTCTTCAGAGCGAGCAATCTCTGCACCGCCCAAACGACCACCAAGCTTTACTTTGATCCCTTCAGCGCCCATTCTCATAGCTGTAGTAATAGCCATTTTGGTTGCACGCTTAAAGCTTACACGACCTTCGATTTGACGAGCAATTGTTTCTCCAACAATTACTGCATCCAATTCCGGACGACGGATTTCCATAATGTTGATTTGAACGTCCTCTTTGTGAGTCAGTTTTTTCAACTCTTCTTTGATACGATCTACCTCTGTACCACCTTTACCAATAATGATACCTGGCTTAGAAGTATGAATCGTGATAATTAGTTTTGCCAATGTGCGCTCGATAACAATGCGGCTGATACCACCTTTATTGATACGTGCAGCGAGGTAAGTACGAATCTTGTGATCTTCTACAAGTTTCTGACCGAAATCTTTTTTCTCACCGTACCACATAGAATCCCATCCGCGGATGATACCTAACCTGTTACCAATAGGATTTGCTTTTTGACCCATTCTACTTTATATTAATGAATGTTGAATTAATTAGTTTTGATTTGTTTTTGCACGACCATCTACAACAATAGTAACGTGATTGCTACGCTTACGCAAACGGTATGCACGGCCTTGTGGGGCTGGGTTCATACGTTTTAGCGTGCGACCGCAATCAACGAAGATTGTTTTTACATAAAGGTTTGCTTCAATGACATCCACCCCTTCATTTTTCATTCTCCAGTTGGCGATAGCGCTCAATAGAAGTTTTTCCAAAGGCACTGAAGGGTGTTTGGGACTGAATTTTAGGGTATTTATTGCTTTCTCTACATCCATACCACGGATCAAATCGGCCAAAAGACGCATTTTGCGTGGCGATGTAGGTTGATTACTTAAGCGAGCTACAGCTTCCATTTTTATAGAAATTGTTCTTTATAAATTGGCACTCCAGAAGAAGATACCGTTATTTTGTTGAAAAAAAATTAATTATTATTTGCTTCCGCTATGGCCTTTGAAATTGCGTGTTGGTGCAAATTCTCCAAGCTTATGGCCTACCATATATTCTGTTACGTAAACAGGGATAAATTTATTGCCATTGTGTACTGCGAATGTTTGACCTACAAAATCCGGAGTGATTGTAGAGCGACGGCTCCAAGTTTTCACTACACCTTTTTTTGCTTTACCTTCTGCAATAGCCAGTACTTTGCTTTCTAATTTTGCATCTACGTAAGGTCCTTTACTAACTGAACGAGCCATTTCTTGTTTTTAATTTTAATAATGAATGTTGATTTGCAAAATTGCCATTTTAACGAATCACTGTTATACTTTCTTTATTGTTATCTAGAATAAACTAGAGTTTTTTACCATTTTTACGTTGGATAATCAATTTATCCGAACCTTTTTGCTTACGTGTTTTTTCACCTTTAGCATATTTACCGTTACGGCTACGTGGATGTCCACCTGAAGAGCGACCTTCACCACCACCCATCGGGTGATCTACAGGGTTCATCGCTACCCCTCTTGTACGTGGGCGAATACCTTTCCAACGATTACGACCAGCTTTACCCATTGATTGTAATTGGTGGTCGCTATTCGATACCGTACCTACTGTAGCCATACAGTTGATCAATACTTTACGCAATTCGCCAGAAGGCATTTTGAGTACAGCATATTTTTCTTCTTTATTCGCCAATTGAGCAGAAGTACCAGCCGAGCGAGCCATTGAACCACCTTTACCAGGTTGTAATTCGATGTTGTGAACAGTAGTACCTAATGGCATGTTTTTCAACAATAGTGCATTACCTACCTCTGGAGCAACTGCATCACCACTGATTACCTTTGTACCCACTTCAAGACCTTGTGGGGCAATGATGTAACGCTTTTCACCATCTGCATATGCCAACAAAGCGATAAATGCAGTACGGTTTGGATCATACTCAATTGATTTAACGGTAGCAGGAATATCCTTTTTGCTGCGTTTGAAATCAATGATACGGTATTTAGTTTTGTTACCTCCACCGATGTAGCGCATTGCACGACGACCTTGGAAGTTACGACCGCCAGTACCTGGCAATGCTTCAAGCAAGCTCTTTTCGGGAACATTGGTAGTAATCTCTGCGTATGCGTTACCTACTCTCCAACGGGTACCAGCTGTTACTGGTTTGTATTTACGTAATGCCATTTTAGTTTTTATTAAGTTGTTCAGTTGCTTTCGTTATCCAAAAACTTCTTTACGTCTATTTATTACATTGAAAAAAGATCAATTGAATCGCCTTCTGCAACAGTAACTGTTGCTTTTTTGTATGCCGATTTCATTCCTTGAAGGATACCGGTTTTGGTCATACGATTCTTTTGTTTGCCAGGTACTACAGAAGTGTTTACATCGATTACTTTTACATTGTAAAAGCCTTCAACTGCAGTTTTTACTTCCAGCTTGTTTGCTTTTCTATCCACCATAAATGTGTAGCGTCTGCTGCTCTCCATTTGGGCGTTTGCTTTTTCTGTAAGTACTGGCTTAATTAATACGTCAGCAGGTTTCATATTGCTTTATTATTTTCGAGTTTCGAAAAATTATTTCTTGTTATTATTCTATCCTTCTACTACTTCAATCGCTTCTTCGGTAAAGAATTTGGCGGTGCTCTCGGTAAGGATAATTACACTAGCATTGACAAGGTCGTAAGTGTTCATATCGCTCAAGACAACTGTTTTGTTGCTTTGAATGTTACGGGCACTTAGGTAAACGTTGGTATCATACTCAGGCAATACCAATAAGGTTTTGCGTGCATTTTTTGAAACGTTACTTAATACCGTTGTAAAAGCTTTTGTTTTGGGTGTGTCAATGTTGAAATCTTCAACAACAACGATTTGGTTTGCACGCGCTTTGTGAGAAAGGGCAGAAATCTTAGCCAAATCTTTCACTTTACGGTTTAATTTGAAACCATAACCATGAGGTTTTGGACCATTGATTGTACCACCACCTTTATACAATGGGTTACGGATATTACCTTTACGGGCGCCACCTGTACCTTTTTGTTTGTGCAATTTTTTGCTCGAACCTTTTACTTCGGCACGTGTTTTTGTGCTGTGAAGACCGAGGCGTTGAGCGGCACGATATTGTTTAACAGCCAAGTAAATTACGTGGTCGTTTGGTTCGATGTTGAAGATATCTTCTGGAAGCTCAACCTTACGGCCAGTTACTTCACCTTTATTGTTTAATACGTCGAGTTGCATAGCTCTTGATTAATTCTGGATTAAAACGATAGAACCGTTGTGACCTGGTACGGAACCGCTGATCAAAATGTAGTTCTGTTCTGGAAATATTTTTACTACGCGCAATGCTTTCACTTTTACGCTGTCGCCACCCATACGGCCTGCCATACGCATACCTTTGAATACACGACTTGGGTAAGAAGAACCACCAATAGAACCTGGTGCGCGCTGACGATCATGCTGACCATGCGTAGCTTCACCGACACCCGAGAAGCCATGACGCTTTACAACGCCTTGGAAACCCTTACCTTTTGTGGTGCCAATTACACTCACTTTTTCGCCTTCGGCAAAAATGTCGCAAGTGATAGACTCACCTAGTTGTTTTGTGATGGAACAATTACGTAGTTCTTTGACTACTGATTTCGGCGTTGTATTTGCCGCATTGAAGTGATGGATCTGAGCTTTCGGGGTGTTCTTAGCTTTTGCTTCACCGAAAGCGATCTGTAGTGCATCGTAGCCGTCTGAATCGACAGTCTTAACTTGCGTTACCACACATGGCCCAGCTTCGATAATGGTACAAGCCGTTTGCTTGCCATTGGCTTCGAAGATACTGGTCATACCAATTTTTTTACCTATAATACCTTTCATTTTCTTATATTTTGAATCAAGCGCCCGATGTTTTGTACTTGTGTGGATCGGGATTGATGTTTTTTCTCAAAAAACTAAAGAACTTTTATTCTTTTTTTACTATCGTACATTTTGGCTATTGAGCCGCCATGCGTTTATTCTGTATTTAGCTTATGCCTTAATTTCGACTTCTACACCGCTAGGTAAGTCAAGTTTTGATAGAGCGTCCACTGTACGAGAAGATGATGTGTAAATATCTAACAAGCGTTTGTGTGTGCACAATTGAAATTGCTCACGCGCTTTCTTGTTAACGTGTGGCGAGCGCAACACAGTAAATATTTTCTTCTCCGTAGGCAATGGAATAGGACCTGTAACTACAGCTCCTGTATTGCGCACTGTTTTTACGATTTTGTCTGCTGATTTATCAACAAGGTTGTGATCGTATGATTTCAGTTTGATTCTGATGCGTTGAGACATAATTTCAAATAACTTTATCCGTCAAAAAATTTCGGACTGCAAAGGTAAGGGCTATTTTGTTTCTACCAAATTTATTTTTAAAATTTTTTCGATGTTTGGCTTAATTTTTTCTGCTGATGCGTAAGAATGGCTGTGGTAAGGACTTTGGAGCCAAAAAAAATATTGCAGTACCGTGCCTGATGGAGGGCTATTAGACTGGCAATTTAGGCTTTCCCGGGCCTCAGCACTCCACTATTCTTATCATCATTGTCAAAAAGGCCAAAAAGGCTTGGTTTTTAGGGCAATAATATTGAGGAGCCGCCAAAGATCGAAGAATATTGCCTAGCCTGACGGTGCGACGCAACCCAAGGCCCCAAAAATGTAACCAATGCCGACAAACAAAAAACCCCAGCAAGATAAACTTGCTGAGGATTGTCCGTGCGGCAAAGGAGATTCGAACTCCCACGCCCAGTTATAGGCGCTACCACCTCAAGGTAGTGCGTCTACCAGTTTCGCCATCGCCGCGAGAGGGGTTTTTAATTTGGGTAGCAAAAGTAAGGTCTTCATTGCAATAAAACAAAAGCTATTTGCCCGCCATTATTTCGTTGAGTTTCTGCTGTGCAGCACGCCAAGCAGGGTATAATGCTGCCGCAAATCCAACAGCAGACACCGTTAGCAATACTACAAGGACGTCAGTCCATTTAACGGCTACAGGATAAGCATCTATGATAAAGGCGCCTTGTATGGCTACCAATCCAAACTGTATTTGTGCCCAACACAAGATCAAACCCAAAGCTGTGCCTATACTACCACCTACTAGACCCCAAAGTACACCTTCGAGCAGGATAATCTTGCTCAGTGCTGATGGCAACATGCCCATTGTACGCAAGATGCCCATGTCTTTTTGCTTTTCTAAAACCAATAAAGAAAGGGCGCTCACCATATTGAAAGAAGCTATGAGTAATACAAAAAGCAGGATCGCATAACCTGCCCATTTTTCAGAGCGCATCACCATATACACTGCTTTATTTTGCTCGTACCGGGTGGCTACCGTGTAGGCTGATCCTAGCTTTTGCTGTAATTCTGTTTTTAATTTTTCGATAGAAAAACCAGGTTTTACTTTTATTTCTACCGAAGATACCTGAGTAGATTGGCGCATTAATGCTTGCGCTTTTACCAAGGGGACAATAATGTATTTGCTATCAAATTCTTCTTGTACCATAAAGGTGCCATCGGGTTTGAACACCATGGATTGAAAGGCATCTGAAGGCGCAAGGCTTCCCACATCCATTGAGGCATTAGGGTAAAATAGCATGAGCCTTGCAAAAACATTATCAACATCGACACCCAAATTGGAGGCAATATGCTGCCCTAATATGGCCGTAGACATATCACCGTCTATGAGCAAGGTATCATTCCCTTTATTGATAAAAGGTTTAACCTCGTTAACGGAGAAATAATGCTCATCTACCCCTTTGATGCTTACCGGCAGATAATCGCCCTCTTCGGTGTTCACTAAGACATTATCTTCTATCACCAAACTGAGGGCCTCTATAGCCTCCATCTGTGCCAATGAAGACTTGATCGTATTGGGTTCGAAAAACTTTCCTTTGCTCGCGCTGATTTTTATTTCGGGGTAAAAAGCTTTGTATAAGTCATCCACTAAATTTTCGAAACCATTGAATACCGAAAACAAAATAATCATTGCGCAGCTGCTGACGCCAATAGCCGTCATACTGATCCGCGACAAAATAGGCACTGCGTTGGCCGTGCCTTTTCCGCGCAAGTAGCGCATAGCTATTGTAGAAATCAAAGTATGGTTCATTGGCCGCAACTATGCTTCTTCTGTGCTGTTGGGTTTGCCTTGTTGCTCTTCGTGCAATTTTTTAAATACCTCTTCCATTTTAAACACATAATCGAGGGTATCGTCGATAAAAAACTCGATGTAGGGTACCCGACGCAATTGATGGCGCACACGCTCACCCAGCATTTTGCGATATTCCCAATTCCGTTCTTTAAGATCGGCCAATACCTGCTTGGTATCGGGTATTTGAAAAAGAGATAAATATACACGAGCCTCAATAAGGTCGGGGGTCATGGATACTTTAGACACAGAGAGCATCCCGCCTTGGGTGATGTTGATGCCCGTGCGTTGAAATATTTCGCTTAGCTCGGCTTGAACTAATTTACCCACTTGTTTTTGTCTTTTTGTTTCTTCCATGTTCATTGTTTATTCGACCAATAGCCTTGTCGAAGCTGACGCAAAGGTAAAACTATACAGGCGTTAATATTGTTGTTGCTGAAATAAAACATTTAGAGGAATGCAGGCAAAAAAAATCAGGATGAGCGGATAGCGAGAGACTAGCACTTATTGCAAGGCTAATTGACTAGTTTTAGGGGAGGCAAATGCGCTGTATGATTATCGCTTAATGATCACTTTAGTGCCGACACCCACCATAGAGAATAACTCTTCGATATCCTGGTTTTTAATCGCCACACAACCATCTGTCCAGCCAACACCCATTTCTATCATATCGTCGCCACCCTTCCAAATACCATGTATACCCACATCACCACCAATTCTGGCTGTTGCAGGTATTTTACCAGCTGCCTTTAGCCGATTAAACCGTGCATAGGCCGAATCGTTTGGGTAACTTAGGCCCATAAACTTAGTGTATTTTGAACCTGGATTTTTGTGTGTAATGGTAAATTTACCTTCGGGAGTGTTTCGATCGCCCTCCATTATTTTGTTCAATTTGGGATTGGGCCCAAATACGGCCTTATAAACCCTGATGGGTTTGTTTCTGTAATAGAGCGCAACACAATATTGGGACTTATTTACAATAATTTCAAGCAGACTTTTATTCAGTGTATCAGGCTTTATGGGCTTCGTTAACGTGACCCTCGAGGGCGCCTTGGCCATAAAAATGGTTTCTGTTACCCGTACATTACCTTTTGAATATTGCACGGTACGGACGATATGGCCATTACCATCGTCTTCCTCTTTAATCAATTTTAAGTTTTTAACGGGTGCCGCCTCATCAAGCTTCAAGCCCTGAGCAAAACCTTGCTGTGCATTACCCATCAATAGGCAACACCATAAGGCACAAAAAATGGTAAGGGTTTGTTGTCTCATTGTCTGAAAAAAGCGCTTTCAAAAATAGGCAAATAAACCATTAAAGGCAAGCTTTACTCCAAACAAAAAAGCTCTTTTGTATAAGACATACAAAAGAGCTTTTTAAAAAAATAAGCAGTGATTATTCTCCTACTACTTCAAATTCGAGTTCAACAATATTCTCTTTACCAAAATCGATTTGTGCTTTGTAGGTTCCGGCTTCTTTCACCTCATCGAGGATAGAGATACGGCGACGATCGATTTCGTATCCTTTTTGTTCGCGAATAGCGCGAGCCAATTGGATAGCGGTAACCGAACCAAAAATTTTGCCACTAACACCAATTTTAGCTCCCAATTGAACAGGAGAAGCAGTAAGTGCAGCAGTTACTTTTGCAATTTCTGCCAAAAGTTTTGCTTCTTTTTTAGCAATTTGTTTGCGGCGTTCTTCCAATACTTTAAGATTGGTGCTGCTTGCTTCAATCGCAAATTTTTGAGGTATCAAAAAGTTGCGTGCGTATCCTGGGCGAACATCTACTAATTCATTAGCACCGCCCAAATTATCTACGTCTTTTATAAGTATGATTTGCATTTCAATTTCTTATTTTAAAAGGTCAGTAACATAAGGCAATAGCGCCATTTGGCGAGCCTTTTTAACAGCATGCGCTACTTTGCGCTGAAACTTAAGTGAGTTGCCTGTGATACGGCGAGGTAACATTTTACCTTGATCATTCACAAATTTTTTCAAAAACTCTGCGTCTTTGTAATCGATGTATTTAATACCGAGTTTTTTGAAACGGCAGTATTTTTTAGGACGCTTTTCTACTCTTGTAGAAGTTAAATATTTAATATCGTTTTGCTTAGCCATTTTGTACAATAGTTTTAATAGAAATGAATTAAGAAGCTACTACTTCAGCAGTGTTTTTATTACGCTTTCTGAGGTTGTAAGCCACGGCATGCTTGTCCAATTTGTTGACCATGTGGCGCATAACATTTTCGTCGCGGTTAAGCTGAAGCTCAACTTTAGCTATCAATTCTGTTGGTGCGTCAAATTCCAAAACGACATAAAGACCTGTAGTCTTTTTTTGAATTGGGTAAGCCAATGAACGAAGACCCCATGGGTTTGCGTGTGTTACCACACCTCCGTGTTCTTTAATCAAGTCCGAAAACTTTTTTTGAGCAGCTTTAAAATCATCTTCAGCCAATACCGGAGTGAAGATAACCATCAGCTCATAGCTCTGTAGGTTGTTTGTTGCCATAAAAAATTTTATGTTGTTAAGAAATATCCCTCACTATTCGGCAGCAACTGCGGATATTCTTTTGGCAAGAATAGCCGAACACGTTTTTGGGACGGCGAAGGTAAGGAAGAATCTTAAAAAAACCGTGTTTTTCATAAATTATTTAATAAAAAAAACGTCGAGTAGCATTAGATTGCCGCTCGACGCTTTAATAATCTTATACTAACCTAATCTATTTTATTGATTTTTTCTACCCGGAGCAATTTGCCATTCGTATCGCTGAGGCTAAGCAAGTACATGCCCGATGCCAATTCGCTCGTATTGAAACTGAGCTCTCTTGCCGCAGCTTGCGTCTGCAAGATGCGCCCCGTTAGATCCATCAAACTTGCACTTATCATTATCGGACTGCTGATCTGCAGTAGCTCTGTAGTCGGATTGGGATACACTTTGATTTG
>JAIXWS010000079.1 GCA_027491165.1 Sphingobacteriales bacterium
CTTTTGTAAAAGACAATAGCAAAACGGTAGCAGAATATGTTAAATCTACCGAAGCAGGATTGGAAGTAGTTAGCTTCTGTCGTGTAGCGATTGGTGGATAATACTTATCGAAAACTGATGATTGAAAATGCTGTACGCAAGTACAGCATTTTTTTGTTCCATCCATTTGTATGCCCAGTCTGTTTGGGCTCTTACTGCCGCTTTTTTCCTTTAATCAAGCCTCGAAGAAAACAATATGCCCTTGCCTACTTTACTAAACGATGTACCTTTATGCACATTGAGGTGCACTAGAGTATGGTAACAAATTTATGGAAAAGTATATCCTGTTTATTTTCTTAGCTTTTGTCTGTGAAATCTTGGGCACCATTTCTGGATTTGGCTCCTCGATTTTGTTTGTGCCTATTGCTTCGCTTTATTTCGAATTTAAATCAGTGTTGGGCATTACAGCGGTTTTTCATGTATTCAGTAACTTGTCTAAAATAGTCCTTTTTAGAAAGGGTATTGACCGAAATATTGCCCTCAAATTGGGTATTCCGGCCATACTATTTGTGCTATTGGGAGCAGTACTTACTACCTATATTGCTGCGCCAAAAATGGAGTTGATGATGAACATTGCTTTGCTCCTTGTAGCCCTATTTTTGATGTTTAATTTTGAAAAACCGCTAGAGCAGAGCAATAAAAATTTGTATGTGGGAGGGACGATTTCTGGATTTTTGGCAGGACTCTTGGGTACCGGCGGTGCGATTAGGGGCATATCGCTCGCTGCTTTTCATTTGCCCAAAAATGTCTTTATTGCCACCTCTGCTGTTATCGATTTGGGAGTAGATAGTAGCCGTGCTATCGTGTATCTCTATAATGGCTATTTTGATAAAAAGTACATCATACTCATTCCTTTTCTGATTCTCATCAGTGTATTGGGTAGTGCTGTAGGTAAGTGGATCTTAGAACGAACTTCTGAAAAAGCCTTTCGCTATTTAGTGTTGTTACTTATAATGGCCACCTCTGTATTGCAAAGCATCCATTTTTTTAGCGCATAATTGTAAGCTTGCCCTGTATTCTATTTGTCTTTAAATTACAGATAGGATGCTGCTTTTAATAGTATGCTATTCTTGTAATCGAATATCATTGTTGTTTTTAATGAGTTGTTTTTTACTTTTGTTTTAATAGGTTAATACATAAAAATTATGAGGCTAATTAATTTTATCATGGCCCTGATTATTGGGATATCTGCCCAAGCAAAGCCAACTGCCCAGGAAATCGTTAAGCAAGTAAATAAGTTTAGAAAAGAACAAGGCCTTGCAGCAGCTAAGTTACATCCTGGACAAACAAAGGCCGCACAAGCTCATGCAGATTGGGTTGCTTCAACCGGAATATATGCCCATGAACAGACTCGAGCGGCAAATGGTTTGCCATTAATGATAGGTCCGTGGGATCGTGGAGACTACTTCGGGGCGACAGTTGTTGCCGAAAATTTATATCTTTTAGGCAAGTTTGCAACAGCAGAGCATGTAGTAGATGGCTGGATTAATTCGCCTGGTCACCGCAAAAATATGCTGTATCAGGTTGGGGATTATCCAGAATTGGAGTGCAGGATAGGTATTGGTATTGCCTTTTTAAAAAGTGATCCGGATCAAATGATTGTGGTGTTGGTAATGGGCGATAATGTTGATCGTAATACCGGTGAAATTCGCAAAGAAGCTGTAAAATAAGCATCCCGCAAGCCCAAGGCTTGCGGGATGTTACCATTAATGGTGGTCAATTATTGTACGATAGTCCCTACGGCTTTACCGCTGACCACATCGAGTAAATTACCCGGTTTGTTCATATCAAACACAATGATGGGCAAATTGTTTTCTTGACAAAGGGTAAAAGCAGTCATATCCATCACTTTCAGTTCCTTACTGATGGCTTCGGCAAAACTGATGCTTTCATAACGAGTAGCTGTGGGGTCTTTTTCGGGGTCGGCAGTATAAATGCCGTCTACGCGGGTACCTTTCAAGATAACATTAGCTTGAATTTCTACGGCGCGTAGCGCTCCTGCCGTGTCTGTGGTGAAATAAGGATTACCCGTACCTGCGGCAAAAATAACTACACGGTCTTTTTCAAGATGGCGTATGGCCCGTCGACGGATATAGGGTTCGGCTATTTGCTCCATTTTGATGGCGCTCATTAAGCGTGTTTTTACACCATTTTTTTCTAATGAAGCCTGTAGCGCCATGCCATTGATAACGGTAGCGAGCATGCCCATATAATCGCCCTGAGCACGTTCTATACCTGTTTCACTTTCGTTCATACCTCGATAAATGTTGCCACCGCCAATCACTACAGATACTTGTATGCCTAGCTCAACAATACTTTTAATGTCGAGTGCATATTGTGTAAGCATTTTGGGGTCGAGGCCAAAGTTGCGATCGCCCATAAGCGATTCGCCAGAGAGTTTGAGTAATATTCTATGATATTTCGGAAGCATTCTATTTTTATTTCTTTTGGGGGTATGTATGGGTTTGCTTCTTAAAATATTAAGCGAAAGGTATTTTAACCACCACAGCTTTTAGGGCTTTATCGCGTACTTGTACAAATATTTCGCTGCCTTCAGCCGCATGCTCTTTGGCTACATAAGCCATACCGATAGCCTTACCTAGGCTTGGGGCTTGGGTGCCTGAGGTTACCACGCCGATTGCCTTATTGTTCGCATCTACAATGGTATAGTCGTGGCGAGGAATGCCTTTGTCTACCATTTCGAATCCAATCAACTTGCGGCTTACACCATTGGCTTTTTGTGCAGCTAAGTATTCGCTATTGGTAAATTCCTTTGTAAATTTAGTAATCCATCCAAGTCCTGCTTCGAGTGGGGAAGTGCTATCGTTGATGTCATTTCCATAAAGGCAAAATCCTTTTTCGAGGCGTAGGGTATCCCTTGCAGCAAGACCTATGGGTTTCAAGCCATGAGGAGCGCCTACACGGAAAATCTCGTTCCATATTTTTTCACCCGCTCCATCTTTGTCGTCAAAATAAATTTCTACCCCTCCCGATCCGGTATAGCCAGTGGCGCTAACGATTACATTTTCTACCCCTGCAAATGTGCCTTTGGCAAAAGTGTAGTATTTGAGGTTGGTAATGTCCATATCCGTCAATTCTTGCATGTACTTTACTGCGTTGGGGCCTTGTACCGCAAGCAGACCAGTGCGGTCGGAAATATTTTCCATTTCGACACCTTCTGTGTTATAACTGCTGATCCAATTCCAGTCTTTTTCGATGTTCGATGCATTGACAACTAAAAGATAAACTTTATTTTCTTCGATACAATACACCAGCAAGTCATCTACAATACCCCCAGTAGTGTTGGGTAGGCAAGAGTATTGTGCTTTGCCATTGCTCAGTTTGCTCGCATCATTACTGGTTACACGCTGTATAAGGTCAAGCGCTTTATCACCACGTAGGATAAATTCGCCCATATGGCTTACATCGAATACACCGGCATTATTGCGTACGGTATGATGTTCTTCGTTGATGCCCGAATAGGAAATAGGCATGTTGTAGCCAGCAAATTCGGCCATCTTGGCGCCCAGTGCAAGGTGTATGGCGGTAAATGGTGTGTTTTTCATTATTCTTATTCTATAAATTTAAGGGAAGGAAAATTCTGCGTGCAAATATAATTCTACAATTCGGTAATCAAATGCTTTAGTTTAAAATGCATTGGCGCGAAACGAGTTCTACTTTGCTCGCTCGGCAATTTTTACAAAATATGCGCTTGGTCTTGATCGATTAATGCTTCCCAATACTCTGCTCCACGGCGGGTATGTGGTATCACAATGGTCCCTCCTACGATATTAGCAATAGCAAATACTTCATACACCTCCTCGGTTGTCAATCCTTGTTCATGGCATTTGCCTAAATGATATTTGATGCAATCGTCGCAACGCAATACCATACTGGCTACTAGGCCTAGCATTTCTTTGGTTTTTACGTCTAAGGCACCTTCGGCATAGGTATTGGTATCGAGATTGAAGAGACGGTTGATGACTTTGTTCTGTTTGCCCAAAATCACTTCATTCATTTTACTGCGATAGTCGTCAAATTCTTTTATCAATGGATTCATTACTTTAGTTTGAAAAGTTTTTATGGATTGAATTCCAAAATTAAGAAACAAATTGCTGAGGCACCATTAAACTTTCTTACTTTCGAACAATCCATAATGGTATCCATATCTCGACCTCTATTGACCATGAATGATTGGGCAGAACTAGATGACAAAAGTTTGTTAGCAGCCTTTAAAACAGAGGCTAACAAAGAGCGTGCCTATACCGAGCTCATTAAGCGCTATCAAGAGCGCATTTATTGGCATGTGCGGCGCATGGTTATTCATCATGAGGATGCCAATGATATTTTGCAAAATGCATTTATAAAGGTGTGGCGCAAGCTTGACGATTTTAGGGAAGAAGCTCATTTTTATACTTGGTTGTACCGCATAGCTACCAACGAAACGCTCACTTATCTAGACCAACAAAAGCGAAGAAGTGCACTGAGCATGAGTGAAAATGAAGAAGCTGAAAATATATATGCCCAAAAATTAAAAGCGGAGCCAGATTTTGATGGGCATAAAATAGAGTGGAAATTGCAACAAGCCATTCACAGCTTACCCGAAAAGCAAAAATTGGTTTTTAACCTGCGGTATTACGATGAAATGCCCTATGAAAAAATGTCTGAAATACTGGGTACTTCAGAAGGGGCGCTGAAAGCATCCTATCATCATGCAGCTAAAAAGATTGAAGCTTTTTTGAAAGATCATTAAACTTATGAGCCATAAAAACGTCTGAAATAATCATGAAGAGGCAAGATATCATACAGAATGAATTAATGGATTGGGGCTTGAAGCATTTGTCTTCACTACCCAAAACAATGCCATTTGTTGTGCCCAATAATTATTTCAATGATTTGACCCATTCTGTACAGCAGTCCAGGAATGTGCAAGAATTAGATGATCCAACATGTGGCTTTTCTACCAAAATGCCCTTTTCTGAACCGCCAGAGTCTTATTTTGATGACCTTCCCCAACAAGTATTGGCTTCAATACAAAGGGAGGCTGCCCAGGAATGGTCCAAGCAAAATCCCTATACTATTCCTCAAGGATATTTTGAAGCATTGCCCCAAAATATGCTCACCGCAATACAAGGTAGCGAGCGTGGTAAAAAGCCTGTTGTCAATAGAATCCCATTGCACCGAACGATACAGTTGGCGGCTTCGATAGCTTTGTTGTTTTTTGTGGCTTTGGGTGTTTTTAAAATGAATGAACAAAAGGCGAGTGATCGGCTTTTTGATACCGTCACACAAGCCGAAATTGCAGCATATGTGAACAGTAATATCGATGATTTTGATACGGATTTGGTATTAAATGGCTTAGCTTTTCATCAGCAAATCTCTGAAGAAAAGAGCACGGATGCGATCAGTAATGAAGAAATAGAGGATTACTTGAGCGAGGAGGGATTGAATTAATTTTAGTAAAATTGCCTACCGAATACAGTTATGAAACAGATTATTTTTATACTCAGCATCCTATTGCTTGCAGCCCAAACTATTGTGGCGCAGGGTGATGGTGGTGGTAGGGTGCGCAATATTCGTAAAGAGTATGTAAAAGGTAAATTACATTTGACAGAGGCGCAAGGTCAAAAATTTTGGCCAATATACAGCCAATATTTAGAGGAGCGTTCAACTTTGCGTAAACGCTTTAAAAATCAATTTATTCATCAAGAAAATGGGAAGTTAAGTGATTATGATGCCTATCGTAAAGTGGACAACAATATTGAGTATAAAGAGCTCGATCTAAACCTTAGTAAAAAATACAAAGAAGCGTTTTTGTCGGTGCTTAGTCCTCAGCAATTAGCCGATTTATACCAAGCCGAACGTGAGTTTAAACAAATGCTCATTGAGCGCATGAAAGACGGCGTTTGGTAAGTAGCATTAAGCCCTAGCAATGGGCAAACTGATTTCAAAAATGCTACCTTGGGGTAAATTGTCTTTAACTACAATAGACCCTTTTAAAGACTTCATGATTTTTTTGGAAAGGTAGAGGCCTAAGCCTGTACCTTTTGTTTTGCGGGTGTTTTCATCACCTATTCTATAAAATTGATTGAAAATCTTTTTCTTTTCTTCATCGCTAATGCCCTGTCCGGCATCTTTGATGGCAATAACCACCTTGTCATTTTCTTGGCCTACATACAGTTCTATTATGCTATCAGATGGGGTATATTTGAGGGCATTTTCCAAAACATTATTGATGACTAATTGTAAGAGCATTTTATCGGTTTCGGCCATTAACTTGCCTTGCTGTTCTAGGACAAAACGATTAGGATATCTTGTATTGTAGGCCTCAAAAGAACTCTGCACCATGTCGCTGATAACAACTTTTTGCCACTCATTGGCATATTGGCCCCCTTCCATTTGAGAAGCTATTAAAATATTATTGCACAACTCGTTGAGTCTATCGGCTTCTATCACACATTTGCCCAATAGTTGTTGTTGTTTTTCTTCCTCTAATTGATGTCGCTGTAGGGTTTGTAAGGTGAGTTTCATGGCTGCTATCGGCGATTTAAGTTCGTGGGTAACCGATAGCATAAAATTATTTTGCTGTCGCGAAAGCTTGCTGCTCAAGCGATAGGTGGTATAGACAATGGATGAGCCAATGAGAATGACCAATAAAAAAGTAAGCCCTTCGCCTAAATATTGGTTGCTTCTGTTTTGTTTGCGTAGATCAATTTGCTGTTTAGCTTCTTCGTATTTCAGTGGAAAAGTTTCGGCATTGATATGCTCTGTTAGCGCTGCTATTTCATTGTTGTAAATGATGCGACTTTGTTTTTCTAAACTCATCCACCAAAAGGATAGTGCCGCAATGATATAGGCGAGCAACAATACGTGTATGAAGCTAAAAAAGCGCATTTAAGAAAGGGGTTTTGGTTTGGTTGCAGCAATTTTTCTCTGACTACTTTTTTCTACTCTCAATCCTACATGTAAAATGTCTGACAGAGAATTTTCTCTCATGTTTTGCTCTAAGCGAATTTCGTATCGACCTTTTTTTCTGAAAATATTGTTGATGCTCTCTGCCGAAATGGCGATTAATTCATCGGTAATGGGTATTTCTTGGTGATTCAAAACAATCATTCTTCTTTGTTCATAAATCTCACCCATGCCTAAGCCTAGCCATTTGCCTTGTGGAGTTGCCAAGGGCACTTCTACCGCTGTTTTGGTGAAAACAGAATCACCTGGCGCTTTTACCAAAATGTTGATCCAAATATTGGCATAGTTATAGTTGTTCGTATGGCGCAACAATAAATAGCTGTTGTAATAGGCACTGGTATCTTCTATTTCGACAGAAAATTTAGGACTGTATTTTACATCCCAACTATTATTGGGTATAGAAAATGTTTGCTGGTAATAGGGCGATTGCACACAGCCACCCAATAGCACAAGCAATACTGAAAAGGCTAAGAAAATTTTATTCATTGTTTAGGGCTATAGTTTTTTAATTCCTTTTAAAATTTCAATTACTAAAGAACATTCAGTACTTGTTCTTTTGCTTTTTCCAATTGATCTTTCATGCCAACAATTATTTTTTGTATGTCAGCATCATTGGCTTTTGAACCAAGCGTATTGATTTCTCGTCCTACTTCTTGCAACACAAAGCCTAATTTTTTTCCTTTCACTTCTTCTTCATTATGGAGAATTTCTTTGAAATAATTACAATGTTGGGTGAGGCGAATTTTCTCCTCCGAAAAGTCGATTTTTTCGATGTAGTAAATCATTTCTTGCTCTAGTCTGTTTTTGTCGATATTGGCGGTGGCCACCCATTCTTCCATAGAGCTATTGATTTTCGCACGCAAACGTTCGATGCGCAAAGGCTCGAAAGGTAAAATTTCCATTAAGCTATTTTCGATGTTGGCTATGCAATTTTCTAAATCTTGTTGCAATGAAGCGCCTTCAATTTGTCGATGTTGTTTGAGATTTTGGACGGATTGGTCGATTATTTTTTTGATGGCATTCCAGTCTTGCTCCTTCAGCATTTCTTGGTCGGGAGCTACTACTTCAGGCAAAGTCATTAAGGTGGCCAAAATATGCTCTTGGTTCAAACCCAATTCCTGAGCTATGGCTTGCATGCCTTTATAATAGCTTTTGGCCAATTGTGTATTAATGCTCATGGGTTTGGATACGCCATCTTGTTTAACCGAAATATTGACTTCGATCGTGCCGCGTTGTAATTGCGTATTGACGAGGCTGCGAATTTCGTGTTCGTAAGGTCGCAAAGCCGGTGCCAAGCGGGCATTGATGTCGGATTGTTTTCCGTTCAAAGATTTTACCTCAGCAATAATTTGATAATGACCAACAGACGCTTCTTCTCTTCCAAAGCCTGTCATTGAATACAGCATAATACTAATTGTGTGTTTGCTTGCAAAAGTCTGTAAAGGAATTTTAAAAACACCAATTATTTTCAAAGTTTTTTAGTAGACTACTTTGTATGGAAGGTCAATCATGCACTACATTTTCCAAAATATACCTTACATTGCTCTTCAAACAAAAAGATCAATATGAGTGAGCAAAATACATCCTTAGCGCAAATTCAGGATTTTGAAGGGAAATACCCCAAGCAACTTTGGTATTTATTTTTAGTGGAAATGTGGGAGCGTTTTTGTTTCTATGGCATGCGCGGAATCCTGACCATTTTTATGGCCGACAAGTTATTGGGACTTGCTCTTTCCGACAAAGAAGCCAATTTGAAGTACGGTGCGATACAAGCCTTTGTTTATGCCTTCACCTTTATTGGGGGTATTTTTGCAGATAAAATTTTGGGTTTTAAAAAATCCCTAATGTTTGGGGGTATCGTGATGATATTGGGTAATGTGATTATTGCCAGCTCACCTCAAGATTATTTTTATTTAGGTATTGCCTTGTCTATTATTGGTACAGGATTTTTCAAGCCCAACATCTCTTCGATGGTGGGTGATTTATATAAAGAAGGTGATCCTCGTCGCGACGCAGGCTTTGGACTGTTTTATTCAGGGATTAATATCGGTGCCTTATTGGGTGGGGCCGTTTGTGTGTATTTGGGCACCAGTGAGCAATTTGGCTGGAGTTATGCCTTTGCATCAGCAGCAGTGGTGATGATTATCGGTTTGATTACTTTTTTACTTACCAAAAAGTCATTAGCGCCTATCGGCAATTCTCCTATTGAACACCTATCGGCTAAATCAAAAAACATACGCGAAATAGCTGTTTATATCGGAGCCTTATTGAGTATTCCGCTGATTTTTATCATGATTAAAAACACAGATTACACGGATTATTTTATGTACACCATCGGACCCTTGGCCGTTATTTATTTCGTTTATGAAACATTTAAAGAGAAAGAGCAGCAGGCGCGCAAAAAATTATTAGCAGCTTTTGTATTCATTATTTTTTCGGTTATTTTTTGGGCGTTTTTTGAACAAAGCGGTGGTTCCTTGGCTTTATTTGCCAAAGACAATTTGAGTCATGATTTATTGTTTTTGAGCATCAATCCCAATATTGTCAATAATACCTCTAATTCTTTATTCGTCATTATCTTCAGTCCTATAGCAGGCTTGATTTGGCTGGCATTGGCGAAGAAAAAAATAGAACCCAATACCGTTATTAAATTCGGTTTAGGATTTCTGTTTTTATCAGCAGCTTTTTATGTGTTTTATTACACCCGTTTTTTGGCCAATGAACAGGGGATTACTTCTTTAAACATGTTCACCTTTGCTTATTTTGTCATCACTTTTGGTGAACTTTGTTTGTCGCCCATCGGACTCTCTATCATGACTAAACTATCGCCCAAACGTTTATCGGGTATGATGATGGGTATGTGGTTTTTGGCCAGTGCCTATGGCCAATATGCCGCAGGTTTGTTGGGAGCAGGCATGTCCTCTCCTGATGAGCATGCTAGCGCTATGCTTAAGTTGGAAGGCTATACGGATGGTTATTATCAATTGGCTATTTACGCGCTGGTTGCCGGTATTGTGCTGATTGTACTCTCACCAATAGTTCGTAAAATGATGCAAGAAGTCAAATAGTTGTTCCCTTATTGTATACTATGGATTCCAAAAGGTATTTAGAATTAGCAGATGAATTAAGAAGTGTTTCCGATCCTAAGGAGCAAATCAACAAGATGGTCGAAATGTCCATCGAATTGAGGAATTATGATATTGAGCGGGCCATCGAATTGAGTGACGATATCGTGAAACGCTCTATAGATGAGGGTTATAAAGTAGGCTTGGCTAGAGGCTACAATGTTCGGGGTTGGTGCTATTGGCAGCAAGGGAATTATGAGCAAGGGCTTAAGATTTTGAAACAAGCTGAGAAGCTGGCACGCGAAACACGTGATCGGTCCTTACTGGCTCGTATCTACAACAATTTTGGACATATTTATCGGGATATTGGCGAACTCGGGAGTGCTTTGAGCAATTTTGAAAACGCTCTCTCACTGAACGAACGGCAAGAGGATGTGGCTTCTCAAGCCGTGAATCTATCGAGCATTGCCTACATACACTACGATTTGTACGATTATGAAAATGCATTAGAATTTGCGCTGAAAGCCTTACCCATACTAGAAAAAGCCGAAAGCATCCACCGTACCAATTTGTTGTATAATGTTTTGGGTAACATTTATTTTAAACGCGATGAGCTCGTTGAAGCCTTAAAGTATTTTGAAGAAAATTTACAACATTCCGAAGCCTCAACCGGCATGCATGCCCTTGCTCTAAACGGTATTGGTAAGGTAAATTTTAAACTCAAAAATACAGAGCAGTCCAAATATTATTTGCTCAAAGGGCTTAAAGAGGCTGATGAAACGGGGCAATTGGAAGTGCAAATTTCTTGCCGATATTATTTAGCACTCATCGATATTGATTTGGGTGATTATCGCCAAGCCGAAAAAACCCTGTTGCTTTCTTTAGAGCTAGCTGGGCAATATAAACGCAGGCATGATGAAATGAGTTTGCACGAAACACTCAGTGACCTGTATGATCGGATGGGTAATATCCCCAAAGCCTTTAGTCATCTTAAGCAATTTGAAAAATTAAAAGAAGAAATTTTTCAGCAAACTACCCTGAATAAACTCAGCAATTTAAAATTACGCCAACAGGTAGAACTGGCCAATAAAGAAAAAGAAGTGGCCGAAAAAACGGCCCAACTCAAACAACAATTTTTGGCCAATATGAGCCACGAAATTCGTACTCCGATGAATGCTATTGTGGGGATTACGCGTTTGCTGCTCGATAAAGATCCCAACCCCGAACAGCTTAAATACCTCAATGCCATAAGTCAGTCGGCCGACAATTTATTGGTTATTATCAATGATATTTTAGACATCGCCAAAATTGAAGCGGGTAAAATGACCATGGAGCAAACCAATTTTTCGCTCAAGGATGTAGTGGGCGGCATTAAAGAAATGCTCCAATTAAAAGCCGATGAAAAAGGAATTTTGCTTCAAGTCAATGTGGATGATGCTATCCCTGACGCCTTGTTGGGAGACCCAACAAGACTGCAACAAATACTCTTAAATCTTGCTGGTAATGCGGTGAAGTTTACGGAAAAGGGTTCGGTGACAATAGCAGCCCAGTTAATAGATGTACAAAACAAGAGATTCAATATTCGATTTGATATCATAGATACGGGTATTGGTATTAGCGAAGAATATCGCAAGCAAATGTTTGAAAGCTTTAGTCAGGCAAGCTCCGATACTACCCGTAAGTTTGGCGGTACAGGCCTCGGCTTGGCTATATCCAAACAGCTTACCGAATTGATGAAAGGCAGTATTTCGGTTAGCAGTGAGTTGGGGAAGGGTAGTTGTTTTTCTGTAATGATACCCTTTGCTCAAGCAGCACAAAAACAATCGGATCAAGGAGATAAGCAATTGAATAAAGCGGTATTAGACAAACTAAAATCGACTCAAATATTGCTGGTGGAGGATAATGAATTTAACCAAATGGTGGCCATCGATACTTTGCAATCTTTGTTGCCAGGCATCCAAATAGATCTTGCTCAAAATGGTCAAGAAGCGGTTGATAAAATCCAA
>JAIXWS010000011.1 GCA_027491165.1 Sphingobacteriales bacterium
ATTGAGCAAAATCGGCCAATAGTAGCGTGCATCACCACATTGTCTCCAGCAAAATAAGTATGTGCGCCTATTATAGACTTGTAGCAATATGAATCTTTATTGATGCGCAAGGGTTGCTCCAAAACACATTCATGTACTGTTGCTGTATGATGAATGCCTTGTTTGTCAAAAGGCTCAGGTCTTGCCCAAAATAAAATGGACCTAATAATTTTCTTAATGATCAAAACAAGAAACAAATTTTAATTGTGGTGCCAAATAACCAGGTCGTCTTTCAATCCAAAAATCAGAATTACTTAATCCGCCCCTCAATTTCAAATTAACCTTTGGCGAGGATTCTGGAGGTAAGATCCAATACATAAAATGAATGCTTGATAATAGCTCAATTTTATAATCACCCTCATTCAATAAATTTCTGGGCATTTTTATGATGACTTCATTTTTACCCTTTTTAATAGACGGCCAATTATGCTCTTCTAGATCTCTATTCATAGACAAAAACATTAATTCACTTTGAATGGTATAGACCGCAATACCAAAAGTCATTTTTTCATGTACTTCGTCCACGTTGAAGACGACTTTTACATTTACTACACTATCATTAGACAAATAGCCATTAATTGGAGTTCCTGCATCATCTACTATGCCAAATTCTAATGGCATAAAGTGAGCTGATTTTTTAAATTGATATACTGTCACATCATGTATATAAGAACTGGAATCTTTTTCATCATTTACATATTCATTGATCACGTTCTTAATTTCATCATTCAAATGCACGCTGCCATTCTTCAAAAAAAGACCCGAATTACATAATGCTTGCACAGCGCCCATTTGATGACTCACAAAAAGCACTGTTCTGCCATCATTGACACTCACATCTTTCATTTTGCCGAGGCATTTCTTTTGGAATTCTGCATCGCCCACCGCCAATACTTCATCTACAATGAGTATTTCTGGCTCAAGGTGCGCAGCTACGGCAAAGGCCAGTCGTACATACATGCCACTACTGTATCTTTTGACCGGTGTATCGATATAGCGCTCCACCCCAGCAAAGTCTACAATTTCGTCAAACTTAGCTTTGATCTCCCGCTTGGTCATGCCCATGATGGCACCATTGAGAAAAATATTCTCACGACCAGTCATCTCGGGATGAAAGCCCGTACCCACTTCAAGCAAACTCGCTATGCGGCCATTGACTTTTATACGGCCAGTAGAGGGTTGGGTCACCTTACTCAAGAGCTTTAATAGCGTACTTTTCCCTGCGCCATTCCTGCCAATGATACCCAGCACCTCTCCTTTTTTTACTTCAAAGTTCAGGTCTTTAAGGGCCCATACATAATCACTATCCCCCTTGGCTGTTCGGTCATTTATTTCCCCAATTTTTGAAAATGGATCTTCTTTACCCCGCAGCTTAGCTACCCAGCGGTTAAGGTCGTGGCTAATGGTGCCCGTACCCACCTCTCCCAGGCGATATAACTTACCTAAATCTTCTACTTTGATGGCTATGTCACTCATTGATGATGCTATTTTGCTATGGCTTCGCCCTTCTTAGTTACAATCATATTGTTACTAAGTCCTATACTATGATCCTATTGTCCCCTCCCCTCTAGTGCAATCGCTTCACTAATTGTTTTTCTATTTTAAAAGAAGCCGTAAAACCTAAATTATCTATTTGGATATACAAATAAGTATTAGACTCCTTTTCTAATATCCGCCCTTTCAAACCTTTCAATGGGCCTTCTGTAACCTGTACCTCATCACCTGTTACGGTACCACTACTCGTAATGGTGACCTCGTGCTCTTGTTGGCATATTTTTTGAATGCGCTCTATTTCTTCTGGCTGCAAGACACTGGGAACACCTTTGATGGCTAAATATTTAACAACTCCGGGCACTTGAAAAACTTCGTTTCGAAAGGGTTCGGATAGATAGACAAAAATGTACGAATGAAATAAGGGCAGCTCAACCCACTTTTTCCTGTCTTTCCATTGCTTCAGTTGTTTTTGCAAGGGTAAAAAATGATCAATGCCTACTTTGGCCAATCCAAGGCTCACTTTTTTTTCTGCCCTCGATTTGGTGGTAATCACATACCATTTTCTATTGTCTTCCAAAATACAAAATACTTCTATCTCAAAAATTATGCCATCGAAAAAGCAGCTGCATAAACAGCCTTAATACCTTCTTCCAAAGATATCTTGGCTTGCCAACCCATTGAATTTAGTTTGCTCACATCCATTAATTTTCGGGGCGTTCCATCGGGCTTTGTTGTATCCCAAAGGATCTCGCCTTCAAAACCAACCATATCTTTAATCATCAAGGCTAGATTCTTGATGCTTATATCGTGTCCCACACCAATATTCACCAAACCCTCTTCATCATACTGCTGCATTAAATAAACGCAAGCATCGGCCATATCGTCTGCATGCAAAAATTCGCGCAAGGGTGTACCTGTTCCCCAAAGCGTTACATGGGCATCATTGTTGGTTTTTGCTTCATGAAATTTACGCAACAGGGCAGGCAGTACATGGGAATTATGTAAATCATAATTGTCGTTAAACCCATAAAGATTGGTAGGCATTACCGAAATGAAATGGCATCCGTATTGGCTCCGGTAAGCATCACACATTTTGATGCCTGCAATCTTGGCAATAGCATAAGGTTCGTTAGTGGGCTCTAATAATCCAGTCAACAAATACTCTTCTTTAAGGGGCTGCGGAGCCATTTTGGGATAGATGCATGAAGAACCTAAGAACATTAATTTTTGCACAGCACTTTTGTACGCTTCGTGGATGACATTGTTTTGTATCATCAGATTTTCGTACAAAAAATCTGCCCGATAAGTATTATTAGCGACAATTCCACCCACTTTTGCTGCAGCCAAAAAAACATAGTCTGGTTGTTCAGCAGCAAAAAATGCTTGCACAGCAGTTTGATTTCTTAAATCCAATTCTGCCGAAGTACGGAAAACAATATTCGTATATCCCAAAGCTTCTAAACGGCGATGAATAGCGCTACCCACCATGCCGCGATGACCTGCAATATATATTTTGTCTGTTGTATTCATTTTTGGGTAATCAGTATCTAGAAAATC
>JAIXWS010000142.1 GCA_027491165.1 Sphingobacteriales bacterium
GATTTTGCTGAAAGTTCTTCTAATATCTTGTTTGCCTTTTTGCTAGCCTTGCTCTTGATTTATCTAGTATTGTCTGCCCAATTCGAAAGTTTTATTGATCCTTTTATCATTATGCTTACGGTTCCATTAGCCTTGGCTGGTGCCGTTTTATCTTTATGGTATTTCAATCAAACGCTCAATATTTTTAGCCAGATTGGTATTATTATGTTGATTGGTTTGGTGACCAAGAATGGCATCTTAATTGTAGAATTTGCCAACCAATTGAAAGAACAAGGCATGGCCACCAAAGAAGCCATTGAGGCAGCAGCAGCAGCTCGATTGCGACCTATTTTAATGACCAGTATAGCCACCGCTTTAGGCGCTATGCCTATTGCCTTGGCATTGGGTGCAGGTGCAAAAAGTCGCATGGGAATGGGTGTGGTAATCGTAGGTGGTATTATGTTTTCGCTTATACTAACCCTGTATGTCATCCCTGCTATTTATAGTTATTTATCAAAAGACAAGAAACAACATGCGTAATATAGTTTTTATCATTTTTTTATTTTTTACCACTGCTTTGCAAGCGCAACCTGCTGCTATGCTGAGTTATCAGCAAGTAGTGGCCATGGCACTCGAAAGCAATTATGATATTCAAATCGCTCAGAACAATAAAAGGATTGCTACAAAACAAAACACTTTGGGTAATGCTGGTTTCTTGCCTAAAATGGATATTGTATCAACGGGCAATTTGGCTACTAATAACACCAACCAAAAATTTGCCAATGGCCTCGAAGTCAATCAAGGCAATGTACAGTCGAATACCTTGAATGCTGGTGCCTATTTAAGCTGGACCATTTTTGATGGGATGAAAATGTTTGCGACTAAAGAGCGATTGAATCTTTTGGCACAGCAAGGCGAGCTTGGACTTAAATTACAAGTAGAAAATACCATTCAAGAAGTAACCATTTTGTATTACCAAATTGTCAAGCAAGAACAACTGATAAAAGGTATTGATGCGGCCATGGCTGTCTCAGAGGAGCGTATTAAAATAGCCGATAAAAAGAAAGCTTTAGGCTCTGGTTCGAATGTAGAAGTATTGCAAGCCAAATTAGATTTGAATGCCCAAAAATCTAATTTGATTGCACAGAAGTATGTGCTCAATGAATACAAAAGTAATTTATTGCTTCTGCTCAAATTGGATGCAAACAAATCCTTCATTGTTGATAGCACTTTTGCCTTTGAAGGTTTGCAATCGATGGAAGAAATTAAAGCACAAGTGGATCAAATGAATACAGCCATACGCTTTGCGGATAAAAATGTTTTAATTACTCAGCAGAATGTCAAAGAACTCCAATCTCAGCGTTTTCCTAGCCTTGGCTTAACCTCAAATTATTTATTTAGTCGCTCACAAAACGAAGCTGGTTTTGCTTTATTCAATCAGAATTTGGGTTTGAATACCGGTTTTACTTTTTCTTGGAATTTGTTCAATGGCTTACGTACCAGTAATCAAATTAGGATTGCTAAAATGCAAAATCTGAATGCCTCTTTGGAAGTGGAGCGTACTAGGCTCAATCAGTTTTCTGCTGCCCAAATTGCTTATACCCGTTGGTTGGGGGATAAAGAAATCTTGTTGCTTGAAGAAGAGAATATTAAACTAGCTGCACAGAGTTTGCAAATTACTACTGAGCGTTTGCGATTGGGATTAGGTAATTTTTTGGAAACAAAAGAAAGCCAAAGTAGCTACGAGGCGGCCATTACACGCTTAGTGAATGCACGCTACAATTTAAAGCAGTCGGAAACGATATTGAAGAAATTGACGGGCGCTTTTGTAAAAATGAATTAGTAATATAGTTTGCCCAAAAAAAAGCCCAATGTTTCAAACATTGGGCTTTTTTTTGGGTATTATTTTTTAGAGGTATATTATTGAAATTCTGCAATTTTTTTAGCCATTGCATCGCTTTTTTCAGCTTGACCTAAGGCGTCATAAATATTTTGTAAGGCAATTATAGTGCTTCTGAATGTGTTTTTATCATCAGCATTTAAAGAGGCTGCTTTGGGATTTAACAGGTCGTATGACTTTTGAAAATAGGGGAGTCCTTTTGTAAACTCTGCTAAGCGCAATGTTTTTAAACCATCATATTTTTTGTTTTCTGCGTCTGATGTGCCTGTAATAGCGTTCATTTTTTTGGTTAGATCTGCAGCATTGTTAAAATACAATGCGCCCAAATTGTAGGCATATTCTGCTTTTGTAGGATCTGCATCAATGGCCATTTTGTAAGCCATTTCGGCTTTCTTTTCTAAATCTTTCGAATTAGCTGGTTTTTCTTTGGGTTCGCCTTTATCATCTACTGGATTAGCCATTGAGCCATAAAGCACACCAAGGTTGTATTGCAATAAAGAATTATCCGGATCTGTCTTTACGGCTTCTTCCATTTTTTGAATCAAAAGATCGCTTTTTCCAGCACGTAAATAATAATTCATTTCTTGGCGAGATATTTCCGCATTCTTTGGGTAAAGTACTTTTGCTTCATCCAATGTTTTCTCTATGGAGCTATTATCTCCTTTTGCAGCATATACATCTACTAATGTTGAGAAAATATAGGGGTCACGTGCCGTTGCGTTGTTTTTCGCTTTGATTAATGTCGTCAAGGCTAAATCATCTTTTTTAGCGTAAAATGCACTGAGGGCCTGGAATTTTAAAGCTTGTCCTGCAATGGTATCAAACTTTTTGTTGGCTGCATAGTGTTTACCACCATTGATTTCACGAATATCTACTACCTGCTGAAAAGATTTGAATGCCGCATCGTAATGAGCAGTTCCACCATTCGCATTGTTCTCTGCATAAGAGGCCACACCTGCGTTATAGGCTTTATAAGCAATTCGTATAAGTTTACTATCAATTACATCCTTATCAAAATTTGGTTTAACCTCTAATACTTTCATGTATGATTTAGAGCTTTCTTCTACAGCTGTAGGGTCTGTTTCTGCAAGCTTTTCATAGATTTCTCCGCGGGTAAACCAAGCATCACCATCAGTAATGGTTTTTTCATTTGCAACGGCCTCGTTGATCGAGATGATTGCTTTTTTCATATCACCATTACGCATGTATTCTTTTGCTGTATATACTTTTGCTTTTTGTGCACTTGCTGGGCCTGCTATCAACAAAAGAGTCATAGCATAAATAATTTTTTTCATATTGTACTTTTATAAAATTTTGAAATGGATTGATTACTGACGAATAATTATTCCTCAAAAATAATCGTCTATTTCATTTATTCTTTGCTTTTGTTGTGAAACTTCGGTTAAACTATTTCAAAACTTTTTCTTAAGTAATATTTGTTACCTTGGTTTAGAATCTTCTTAAGCATCTTTGTAGCTTATTTTTTGTTATGGAAATTTTAGGGTATTTATTGTCCATTTTAATTGGGGTTTCGATTGGTCTTATTGGTGCAGGGGGTTCTATTTTAGCCGTTCCTATTTTGGTGTACCTCTTTTCAATCAATCCAGCCCTCGCAACCACCTATTCTTTATTCATTGTGGGTATTACTTCCTTTTTGGGTGCAATTAGGCATTATCAATTGGGTAATTTAAAGTTTCGTTTAGCCCTTTCTTTTGCAATCCCATCAGTCATTTCCTTGCTTTTTGTTCGGAAATTTCTTTTGCCCCAAATCCCTGAGAGCATATTTCATTTCGGCTCCTTTCATCTTACCAAAAGTATACTGTTAATGCTCGTTTTTGCCGTATTAATGGTTTTTGCCTCCCTGTCTATGATTCGAAAATCAACAGCAGC
>JAIXWS010000101.1 GCA_027491165.1 Sphingobacteriales bacterium
TAAAAAATTGTTCAATAGAAATATTGTTCTACCTTTGCAGTCCGAATTTTAAAAAATTAAACACAAATACAATGTCTCATTTCAGTAAAGAAGAAAAATTAAGCATCTTCAAAGAATTTGGTGGTGATGAAAAAAACACTGGTTCTATCGAAGCGCAAATTGCAATGCTTACACAACGTATCAACCACATATCTCAGCATATCAAAGGTGGTAACAAAAAAGATTTCTCTTCAAACCGCGGTTTGATGAAAATGGTAGGTCAACGTAAACGCAAATTGCTTTACCTCAGCCGTACCAACCTTACCAGCTATCGCGCCTTGCTCGAAAGACTTGGATTGCGTAAGTAATCATTTAATAACACTGCTATTCCCGACAGAGATGTTGGGAATAGCTTTTTTATGCCCATAATATTTTATCTTTACAAGATATTTTTTTAAAAAGAAATAAATTAAGTATTAACAGAGTTTTCTTTAGTAAAATGCTTGTTTTAATTTAATAAAAAGAAATTACCCGTTTGCTACCATATATATGCGGCGTAGCAGGCGTTTAGACGACAAAGTCCGCATTTTTGATGACAAAAATTTAAAAACAAACAAGCAATCTTTATGACGCTGAATCCAACTTCCGTATCATTCAAACTGAATGATGGCCGCGAAGTAACAATCGAAACGGGCAAACTTGCCCGCCAAGCCGATGGAGCTGTAACTGTACGCCTCGGCAATGCCATCCTCCTTGCTACCGTAGTAGCCAACAAAGAGCCTAAACCAGGCCAATCATTTTTTCCGCTAACCGTAGATTACCAAGAAAAATTTGCTTCTGCAGGTCGTATTCCCGGTTCTTTCTTTAAAAGAGAAGGCCGCCTGAATGATTATGAAATTTTAATTTCCCGTTTGATAGACCGCGCTTTGCGCCCTTTGTTTCCTGAAGATTATTATTGCGATGTACAAGTGTTGGTATCTTTAATTTCTTCGGATATTGAAGTAATGCCTGACGCTTTAGCTTGCCTTGCTGCATCTGCTGCATTAGCGGTGTCTGATGTTCCTGTACAAGAAATTATCTCAGAAGTGCGTATTGCACGTATAGATGGTGCATTCCACATCAATCCTTCTCGTAGCGATTTGGAAAGAGCAGATATGAACTTCATTATCGCAGCTACCGAAAAGAATATCATGATGGTGGAAGGTGAGGCAAAAGAATGCCAAGAAGCCGATGTGGTAAAAGCTATTGAGCTAGCGCACGAAGCCATTAAAGTACAAGTAAAAGCACAACAAGCATTAAGAGACAAATTGGGGCTAACCACTAAACGTGAAGTAGTTCCTGTAGCTGTTGATGCGGATTTGAAAGCACGCGTAGAGGCGTTTGCTGGCGCAAAAATGCTCGAAATAAGCATGAGTGGCTCTGCAAAGCATGACAGAAGTGATGCCATTAAAGTTCTTAAGGAAGAATTGAAAGCTCACCTTAGCGAGGGTCTTGAGCCAGAAACAAGTTTGTCAGAAGACATCTGGAGCGAAGCAAAACGTCATTACGAAGATTTGCAATATCATACTGTTCGCAACATGATATTGGATAAAGGTGTACGCCTTGATGGTCGTAAAACTGATGAGGTTCGCCCATTGTTTATGGAAATTGATGCTTTGCCTTCACCTCATGGTTCCGCATTATTTACCCGTGGCGAAACACAATCTTTAACCACCGTTACTTTGGGTGCTAAAGACAGTGAATTGTTGATTGAAACAGCTGCAACATCGGAGTATCAAAAATTTATTTTACATTATAATTTCCCTCCTTTCTCTACTGGAGAAGCTCGCCCAATGCGTGGTGTAGGTCGTAGAGAAGTAGGTCATGGTGCCTTGGCAAAACGCTCTTTGGAGCAAATGATGCCTGGTCTTGAATATCCTTACACCGTACGTGTGGTATCGGATATTTTAGAATCTAATGGTTCCTCTTCAATGGCTACAGTTTGTGCTGGTTCATTGGCACTCATGGATGCGGGTGTTCCCTTCCCCAAACACGTAAGTGGTGTGGCTATGGGTTTAATCAGTCGTTCGGAAGATAAAAAATGGGCTGTTTTGACAGACATTTTGGGCGATGAAGATCATCTAGGTGATATGGACTTTAAAGTGACGGGAACACGCGAAGGTATTTGCGGTATCCAAATGGATATTAAAGTAGATGGCTTGAGTATGGATGTGATGACCTCTGCTTTGGATCAAGCACGCAAAGGTCGTTTACACATTTTAGAAGCGATGTACGCTTGTACACCTGCTTACCGTAGCGAGTTGAAACCACATACACCGCGTATCGAACAATTAATTATCGACACCGAGTATATTGGCGCCATTATTGGTCCTGGTGGAAAAATTATCCAAGAAATTCAGCGCGAAACTGGTACGACCATTTCTATCGAAGAAAAAGAAAACAAAGGTTTCGTGAAAGTTTTTGCTGTCAATAAAGATAGTATAGACAAAGCGATGAACTGGATTAAAGGCATCGTTAGTGTGCCCGATGTAGGTGCAGAATATGACTCTACCGTTAAGAGCATTATGCCTTATGGCGCATTTGTTGAATTTATGCCCGGTAAGCAAGGTTTGTTGCATATCTCTGAAGTAAGCTGGAGTCGATTAGAAAATCTTGATGGCATATTGAAAGAAGGCGATTCTATTAAAGTGAAATTGCTGGAAGTAGATCCTAAAACAGGCAAATACAAATTGAGCCGCAAGGTATTGATGGAAAAACCTGAAGGATACGTAGAGCCCGCTCCACGCGAACCACGTGGCGATCGTCGTGACCGTTCTGAAAGAGGTGGAAATGACCGTGGCGAGCGCAGAGCACCGCGCGAACAGCGCAGTGATCGTCCAGAAAGGGCTCCTCGCGAAGAATCTTCAAATAATGAGGCTAGCAATAATAACAGCAGCGATGCAGATATGAAATTGTAAGTTTCTATAGAAAAATAAAATGAGTAAAACCGCTACAATTTTGTGGCGGTTTTACTTTTATAATGTAGTTTGCAGTTTGTTTTATAGGCTTACTTTTTTTAAAAAAATACGCTTATTGAGATACCAACATATTATTCGATTTTTATAAAAAATAGTTGTGATAAAATATACCAACCTTGACAGCGATACAGAAAAAAGTTTAAGACTTGTCGCTGAGCAAAACACAAAGAAAGTAATCGTTCCTGGGGTAGATTATATACCCGTTACCGGTAAGGTACTGGATGCGGATGATTTGCTTTTGGGCGTAGATGCCATGATGGATGGATGGCTTACTGCAGGTCGTTTCGCCGGACAATTTGAGCGTGACTTAGCAAGGTATTTTGGGAGCAGATTTTCTTTATTAGTCAATTCAGGTTCCTCCGCAAATTTGGTGGCTTTTTATGCCCTCACATCACCCAAATTAAAAGAGCGTGCTTTAAAGCCAGGAGATGAAGTGATCACCGTTGCTGCAGGTTTTCCTACTACCGTTAATCCTATCGTGCAGTATGGTTGTATTCCTGTATTCATCGACATAGATATTCCAACCTACAACATTAAAGTAGAGCTCATAGAGTCGGCCATAACTCCTAAAACAAAGGCCATCATGCTTGCCCATACTTTGGGCAATCCATTTAACCTCGCAGTGGTAACCGAAATTGCAAAGAAGCATAATTTGTGGTTGATAGAAGACGACTGTGACTCATTGGGTGCAACCTATAATGGACAAAAGACAGGCACTTTTGGTGATTTGGCAACACTTTCTTTTTATCCAGCACATCATATCACTATGGGTGAAGGTGGGGCGGTTTTGATTAATAA
>JAIXWS010000074.1 GCA_027491165.1 Sphingobacteriales bacterium
GCTGACAGTATTTTAAAGGCCAATGATAATGGTAAAATCAAAATCAAAAGTGTACATGATAATACAGCTGCAGATGTTGAATTAATTGTACAATTGGCAGCAGGTATTTCTACTGACCAAACCATTGATGCGTTATACGCCTTTACCGACTGTGAAATTTCTATCTCACCCAATGCCTGCGTGATTGTTAAAGACAAGCCACAGTTTTTAAATGTAAGCGACCTACTAAAACTATCGGTAAATGAAACCAAAGAATTGTTGCTGCGCGAACTGCAAATTAAATTGGGTGAACTAGAAGAAGACTGGCATTTTTCTTCTCTAGAAAAAATATTTATCGAAAAAAGAATTTATCGCGACATTGAAGAAGAAACCACTTGGGAAGGCGTATTGGCGGCTATTGACAAGGGATTACAACCCTATAAAAAACAATTCAGAAGAGCTATTACCCAAGAAGATATCAGCAAACTTACAGAGATACGAATCAAACGTATTTCAAAATTTGATGCCTTTAAAGCCGATGAACATATCAAAGGGGTAAATGATACTATTGCGGAAGTAAGCCATAATATTGATCATTTGAACGATTATACGATTAAATACTACGAAGGCATCCTGAAAAAATATGGTAAAGGTCGCGAACGCAAAACAGAGATTAGACAGTTTGAAACCATACAAGCAAATACTGTAGCCATCGCTAATGCTAAATTGTATGTCAATTGGAAAGAAGGATTTATAGGTACAGGACTTAAAAAAGATGAATTTTTGTTTGATTGTTCTGACCTCGACCAAATTATCGTTTTCAAAAAGGATGGAAAAATGGTTGTAACCAAGGTATCAGACAAAACATTTGTAGGTAAAGACATTTTGCATGTGGATATTTTCAAGAAAAATGATGAGCGCACTACCTACAATATGGTGTACCTAGATGGCAAATCGGGCATAGCTTATGGCAAACGCTTTAATGTGACCGGCATTACTCGAGATAAAGAATACGACCTTACAAAAGGCAACCCCAACAGCAAAATCTTATATTTTACAGCCAACCCTAATGGCGAGGCCGAAATTATATCTATTACACTATCTCCAGGTAGTAAAGCTCGTGTCAAAAACCTTGACTTTTTCTTCGAAACACTAGATATCAAGGGACGAAGCGCTGGTGGTAACCAAGTAACAAAATACCCCATCAAATCCATCAAGTTAAAAGAAAAAGGAAAATCAACTTTATCGGCACTTAAAATATGGTTTGATCCTAATACCGGCAGATTAAATAAAGACGAAAACGGACAATTGTTGGGGCGATTTGCAGAGGGCGATAAGATTATTGCATTTTATAAAGATGGGAGCTACGAGCTTACTGATTTCGAACTTACTAATCGCTATGAAACGGCCGACACCCTGCTGATTGAAAAATTTCATCCCGAAAATGTGATTGCTGCAATTTATTATGATGCCGCAAACAACCAATATTACTGTAAGCGTTTTGTGATAGAAACCCAGACGCTGAAAAATAAATTTTTGTTCATTAAGGAAGGAAAAGGAAACGAACTTTCCCTGGTAAGCACCCATTCCGAGCCCAATGCCATCATCCGTAGTGGCAAGAAAAAAAGCGAATGGATTGAAGAACAAATAGCATTACACGAGTATACCGAGGTAACTGGATGGAAAGCTATCGGTAAAAAAATAGCTATTGCCGATATTAAGGAGATTACCTTGATACCCAACGAAGAAAATGAAGCTGAAAGTCCAACCTTATTTTAAAAAATAAGTTTTACCTTTATTTAAATGAAATATAAAACCGAATTGCGTAGCACCTTGTGATGAAAAAAATTGAATTAGAAATAGTAGCTCTTTCGCACAGTATTACACAAAACAACTCCTATGCTATAGTGTTGGGTGAAATGCATGGACAACGCAGAATGCCTATTGTTATCGGCGCTTTTGAGGCTCAGGCTATTGCTGTTGCCTTAGAGCGTATGCAGCCTACCCGACCCCTTACACATGATTTATTTCATGCTTTCATGGGCAAAGTCGGAATTGAATTATCAGAAGTACTCATATACAAATTGGAAGAAGGCATCTTTTTTGCAAAACTGATTTGCCTGCAAGACAATAATGAAATCATAGAAATAGATTCTAGGACCTCGGATGCATTGGCTCTGGCTGTTAGGGCAAATTGTGGGATATTCACCTACGAAAATGTTATAGAAGCCGCTAGCCTATTCTTAAATGATGAAAACCGACCCTCCAAACGTGCCATTCAGGCACAAGAGCCTAAGAAAACTCAGTTTATTGATGATGATTTAGACGGGCAAGAGCTCAGTAAAATGAACCTAGAAGAGCTACAAACTTTACTCAACAAGGTTTTAGAACAAGAAGACTATGTAAGAGCAATTCATATCCGTGATGAAATGAATAAGCGCAATAAATAAACGCTGCAATGGATTTAACCTTTCCCTAAAACAGTAACAGATGAAAAATAAACTAGTATCCCTCTTGTTGCTTGCATGTATTTATAGCTCCTCAAATGCACAAAGAAATTGCGCACAAGCCATTATGCTAGAGGCTATGGAAGCCATACATCCGGGCTACAAGGAATTAGTGATGAAGCATAGAAGCGAATTGAATAGCCCTAGGACAAATATCACAAATAATCAATCTTTACTAAGAACAACTAGTGTCAATATTCCGGTAATATTCCATTTTGTGATTGATTCCAGTAGTTTCAAAGCATTGGGCGGCATTTCAGGAATCGATTATAGAGTAAAGAGCCAAATGACAGTTATTAATAATGATTTCAATGGATCTAATGCCGATAATGTCAAAGTGCCAGCAGTATGGAGTAGTTTGTTTGCTACTATAGGTATTCGTTTTGGCCTTGCAAAAATAGCACCCGATGGTAGCAGTACAATTGGATATACAATTAAAATAGTACCTGAAGGAAGCTCCTTTGACGCCAGTAATGGAGGTAAAGCTATGAAGTTCTCTGCCTCGGGTGGTACAGACAATTGGGATAACACAAAATACCTCAACATTTGGGTGGGCAACTTGAAATTTGCAGGTAAAAACATTCTTGGAGCTACTGCCCCGCCTGCTTACCCCGGATATACCAAGCCAGAATACGGTATCGTTATTCACCAGTATGCATTAGGTGTACGTACAAGTTTTAGCCAACCCTTTATCACCAATATTGATAAAGGGCGTACGCTAACACACGAATTAGGACACTTCTTCCAGTTAGGCCATACTTGGGGAGATGATGAAGGATTGTGTTTTGGCAGTGGCGGCTTAGATGATGGGATATCAGATACACCTGTAGAAGCTGATGCAACTTTTGGCGACCCAACATTTCCCCGTTTTGATGTTTGCACCCCAACAGGCAATGGTATCATGTTTATGAACTACATGGATTATACCAATGACTCTTCAATGTA
>JAIXWS010000100.1 GCA_027491165.1 Sphingobacteriales bacterium
ATTTTTTTCAAAAATAAGCATAAAAAAAGAGTTTGCCGAAAACGACAAACTCTTAATTAATGTGGGAGCACACGGGTTCGAACCGCGGACCCTCCCGACTCATAGGTCGGGATGCTCTGCTCGCCGTAGAATTTGTCTAAATTGGCCAAATAAAATTAAATAAACGGATACGCATAAAAAAAGAGTTTGCCGAAAACGACAAACTCTTATTGAATGTGGGAGCACACGGGTTCGAACCGCGGACCCTCTGCTTGTAAGGCAGATGCTCTGAACCAGCTGAGCTATGCTCCCAATTAAAGAACTATACCGCAGTAACTGTTGTTTTTCAATTGCTTTGGGAGTGCAAAGATAAGCGGTCAATTTTATTCTCCAAATTTTTTTTATTTTTTTTTGATCGGTATCCAATCGAAAGTGCTTAGAGCATAATTATGATTGCGGAGAAAGCGATTGATTACTATTGACTTGCTTTATAATCCAGTAAATGATGGCGCTAATAAATGCAGCGAAAAAACACCAAGTACTGGGCAGCGCCAATTGAAAAAGATAAAAACAAAAGATTAAAGCTATAAAATTAACTATCGCCAAAAACTTTACGCCTTTGAGTGTAGATAAAAACATAGGTAGCACCGTGGATAAAACATATACTATCTGGTGTGGCACAAAAAACAAATCGTGCTGATACAATTTTTCCATTGTATAAACAATGTGAAAAGTGGCTACATCAGGCACCGGATATTTCATCAGCATATTAAAACTGGCATAAGCAGCGGAGCAAATTCCTACATAAACCAGTCTTTTACACCATAGCTTTCGAATGGAATTGGGCTCTATTTTATAAAATGACAGGGGTATAAGAATGGGCCAAACCACCCATGCAAAAAACAAAAAACAAAGGGTAAAAAAATGCTGGTAGGGATGCCATTGCTCATCTCGAATACTGATCCAAACCCATGCTTCGGATAATTGTTGCCAAGCAAATAAAAAAGGTACGGAAGCTAAATATCGTTGATCCTTATTTTTGCTTATTTTGAAGGTAGCCAAACCCACCCCACCCATTACTGCTGCGGCCGTAAAACTTGCTGTTGCAGAAAAACACATCTTTATAAATATTTTGGCTAAGATAGCTATTTGAATTTTTCTGTTTTGTAGATTTTATCAAAAACAAGCCAATACCTTTGCCACATAATGAACACACGCCAACTATTTCAACAATACCTAGCCCAAACCTCAGCACAACCTGTGGGCTTACATATTACAGCTGCCAAAGGCAATTATCTTTTTGATGCGCAAGGCAAAAAGTACATTGACCTTATTGGCGGCATCAGTGTTTGTAATGTGGGGCATTGCCATCCAAAAGTCCTTAAAGCCATTCAAGACCAAGCGGAACAATATCTCCATGTAATGGTCTATGGCGAATTAATACAGACACCGCCAATTGCTTATGCACAAAAAATTGTAGCACATTTACCCCAAAATCTTAATTGCGTATATTTTACAAACTCAGGAAGTGAAGCTTGTGAAGCCGCTATCAAGTTAAGCCATCGAATTACAGCCAGACCTAATATTATTGCAGCCAATAATAGTTATCACGGCCATTCTATGGGCGCTCTCAGTGTAATGGGGAGCGAATATTGGCGCAATGCCTTTCGACCTTTATTGCCCGGTGTAGGGCATTATGATTATAATAGCCAAGCAATGATCGATGCGATTAACGAGGATACTGCTTGCGTCATCATTGAAAGTGTACAAAGTGAAGCGGGCATTATTGCTCCAGATAAAACCTGGTTAAAAGCACTTCGTGATAAATGTAGCGAAAATTGCACCCTACTGATAATGGATGAAATACAAACAGGTTTTGGACGCACAGGAAAAATGTGGGGTTTTGAACATTTTGGTATCATCCCTGATATGATTTTATTGGGCAAAGCATTGGGGGGCGGTATGCCAATGGGTGCGGTAGTAACTAGCCATGCTATGATGAATACCCTTACCCATAATCCTGTATTGGGTCATTTAACGACCTTTGGAGGACATCCCGTCTGTTCTGCTGCCGGCCTAGCTGCGATGGAAATTTTAGAAGAAGAAAAGCTAATAACTCAAGTAGCAGATAAGGAACAGTTGTTTCACCAATTATTAATACACCCTGCTATACAAGCCGTTCGTAGTGTGGGATTATTAATGGCAGTGGAACTCAAAGACAACCAAATAGTGCTTAAGGTATTGGAAAAAAGCCTGAATAATGGCTTGTTTTCAGATTGGTTTTTATTTGCCGATAATTGTTTAAGAATCGCGCCACCACTCACTATTACACAAAATGAAATTCGGGAAGCCTGTGCAATTCTGTTAGCATGTTTAGATGAAACAACTAACAATTCGCTATAGAAAGCATCAGCAGCATTACATTATTGCGCAGTAGTTCGAAAATAAGACTCTAGCTGTTTTGTAATTATATCCCAACTAAACCTTGATTGGATAACAGCAACACCTTGTTGTCCTACCGATTGGCGCATTTCTTCAGAAGACAATAATTGAATGATACTTTGAGCAAAAGCTTCAGGTTCCGTTTCCATAATGGCCCCTTCACCACTTTCGATACCCAAACCTTTAAAACCAATATGGCTGCATACTACAGGTACTCCCATGGCCATTGCTTCAAGTACTTTGTTTTGGGTACCAGCACCAAATCGTAAAGGTGCCACCACCACACTTGCCGCATTATATTCATCAGCCAAATGAGGAATAAATCCAGTAACTTTTACTTGTTCATTAGCCAAAGCCAACACCTTAGGAACAGGCCTTTGACCCGCAATAACAAATTTAATATGGGGAAATTGCAATTGGACCTTAGGTAAAATTTCTTCTACAAAATAATTGACAGCATCAATATTAGGCCCATAATCCATATTGCCAGTAAAAAGCAAGCTGTGGTGATGACCATAATCGTGTTTACCAGCCGAAAAAGTAGAGGTATCAACTCCATTGGGCAATAAAGAAATATTAGCCAAATGATGCTCTTGTTCCAAATACTGTTTGTCTTCAGCCGAGCAAACCAGCGACAAATTAAAAGAAGCTAAAATGCGCTCGTATTGATACACGCGCTTTTGTTCTATACCTTCTACATAGCGTAAAACAGGATTTTTTGTAGTAGCTTGTTTGCGCGACCAATACAAAGAAAAAGCATCAGGCAAGTCTAAAATTCGAGGTATCTCTTTATGATCAGAAAGGTATTGTGCCATGCGTAAATGCTGCACATGAACCACATCAAATTTATTGTTTGCAAGTAAATTTTGTAATGCCGCTTTCATGGCATTGCTTCTAAAATAATGCACTTGAAAGGGAACTTTATTGAATAATCCGCCCACGCAATTCAAGGCCGATTTCCATTTGGGCAATGCAATAAATTCTACTGATGTAAAAATCTTTTCTAGCTCGGCCTTATAGGTCCAATCTTCATCTGTTTGAGCAAAAGTGAGCAGATGCACCTCATGCTGCACGCACAAGCGTTTGGCAAGATTAAAAATCTTGAGCTTATCGCCACGAAAAGGCGGATATGGAACACGATTGGCGAGAAAGAGAATCTTCAAAACTGCGAAAAAAACGTTTGAACTGGTTTACAAATAAAGTAGAAAAATGGACTACTTCATTATTTCGTGTCCCAATTTATCTCGTTTTGTTTTCAAGTAAAATTCGTTGTGCGGGTTAGAAGCAATTTCAATAGGCACATTTTCAACAATTTCTAATCCATAACCTAACAAGCCTGCACGCTTACGTGGGTTATTACTGATAAGGCGAATTTTAGAAACACCCAAATGACGCAAAATCTGTGCGCCAACGCCATAGTCGCGTTCGTCATTCTTAAATCCTAATGCTAGATTAGCCTCTACGGTATCTTTACCTTCCTCTTGTAGTTTATATGCTTTCAATTTATTGGCTAATCCAATTCCTCTACCCTCTTGATTCATATAAATCACTACACCTTTACCTTCGGCATTCACCATTTTCATAGCGGCCTCTAATTGATCACCACAATCGCAACGAAGCGAATGCAGCACATCACCGGTGACGCATGAACTATGTACACGAACAAGCACAGGCTCATCTTTCTCCCAAGCACCTTTTACAAGCGCAAGGTGCTGTTCGCCAGAATTTTTCTGTTTGAAATCGACCAATTTAAAATCGCCAAACTTGGTAGGCATGTCCACACGTACAATTTCATCTACTAAACTTTCTTTTTCTAATCTATACTCAATCAAATCCTTGATAGAAATAATCTTCAAATCAAATTTTTGGGCAATCTCGATCAGCTGGGGCATGCGCGCCATAGTGCCATCATCATTCATAATTTCTACCAATACACCTGCTGGTTCATGACCTGCCAAAACCGCCAAATCTACAGTAGCTTCAGTGTGACCTGAACGACGAAGAACACCCTCTGGCCTTGCTCTTAAGGGAAATATGTGACCCGGACGGCCCAGCTCTTCGGGCTTTGTATCGGGGTTAATTAATGCTTGCACAGTCTTGGAACGGTCTTGAGCCGAAATGCCCGTGGTACATCCATTACCAATTAAATCTACCGAGACGGTAAAGGGTGTTTGGTGCAAAACGGTATTGTTTTCAACCATCAAATTAAGATTGAGCTCATCGCATCGTTGAGCTGTAATTGGTGCGCAGATTAAACCCCTTCCGTATTTAGACATAAAATTAATGACCTCGGGAGTGGCATTGCGGGCTGTAGTTACAAAATCACCTTCATTTTCACGGTCTTCATCGTCGACAACGATCAAAAGTTTGCCATTTTTAAGGTCTTCTATTGCAGATTCTATTGTATGGAGCATTCGTTGATGGGCAAGTATTTATGTTGCTGTAGCAAAGGTAGATAATTTGACCATTTGCCCATTAGGTAATTTAGCAATTGCACCATTAAGTAATTTGATGATGCCTGACGCTTTACCAGCATCACATTTGAAAAATGATCTAGGATACAAATCCAATTACTTTAAATTCAGGGTCGATTACCTACCAGTATGGGTTGTAGAAAATAGCAAAACAGCTTCTCATTTTAAATTATTCTCTATTCAATAAATTGCCTAATTCACTTATATTTGCTCGGCTAAAAAAAGCATCTATGCAAACATCGTTTTTCAAAAAGAATGCCCCTTATATCTGGATTGTAGTTGGATTTATGCTCATTGCATTTATGTATTGTCTACCCCAATTTCAAGGTAAAAAAATCAATATGCATGATGGCATTTCTTGGGAATCGGCCATCCAAGAACCCAAAATGTACGAAGAGTCAACTGGTACCAAACCATTATGGAGTAATGCCATGTTTGGCGGTATGCCCACCTACGCCATTTATATGACGGGTGTCAAAAACTATGTGATTGACATCCAAAATGCTGTTGCTAAGGTAGTGCCCTTTCCTGCATTTCTATTTTTCTTCGCCATGTTGGGCTTTTTTGTATTGGCTTGTAGCCTCAAAATTGATAAATGGATCGGCGCAATAGGGTCTGTAGCCTATGCTTTTGCTACCTACAATCTAGGCCTAGTTGCATCTGGCCATGTAACCAAAATGTTTTCAATTGCGGATATGCCTGGCGTGTTGGCAGGATTTATCATGATTTATAATGGCCGAAGATTAAGCGGAGCAGCAATAATGGCACTCTTCCTCACCCTAATGGTTAGTGTATCCCACTACCAAATGGTCTATTACACTGCAATAATGTTATTTATTGCGGGAATAGGGATTGCGATTAATGAAATTAAAAATGGTCGCCTTAACAACTTACTCATCGGTACGGGTATTGCTGTATTGGCGGGTGTATTATCCCTTGGGCCCTCATTACCAACTATATTATGCACCAATGAATATGCTCAATATACCATGCGTGGTGGCGGGAGCGAATTGAAACAACTCAAAGCTAGTGAAACCAAAAAAAGTGGTGGTTTGGATGTAGAATATGCTTTCCGTTGGAGTAATGATATTGGGGAAACTTTTTGTCTGATGATCCCACAACTGTATGGTGGTGGCGGTGGCCAAAATATTGGAGCTGATTCTAAATTATTTAAAACATTGAGCGAGATAGGTGTTCCGGAGGCCAATGCAGAACAATTTGTGGAGAATGCCCCCACCTATTGGGGATCCCAACCTTTTTTAGCAGGACCTGTATATTTTGGAGCTATTATTTGTTTCCTTTTTGTGTTGGGTATGATTATAATTCGTTCGCCACATAAATGGTGGATTTTAGCTACCTGCATCATCAGTATTTTAATGTCATTGGGTAGAAATTTGCCAGGGCTCAATAATGTATTATTTGATCATTTGCCCATGTACAATAAATTTCGAGTACCCTCGATGATATTGGTGGTACCGCAACTATTGTTTCCAATGCTAGCAATATGGGCGCTCAATGATATTTTTAGTAAAAAGATAGAAGGTGAGGAATTATGGAAAAAAGTAAAAATAGCCACGATAGCCACTGCGGGGCTTTGCATACTGATTGCACTGGGCGGTCAAGCATTTTTTGATTTTAAAGCATCAGGACTTAACCAAGGAGATGCGCAATTGGCTCAACAATTTAGTGGAAATGGCGGTAGCGAGGCGATTGCTTCAAAAGTATTAAGTGCCCTTTGCGAAGACCGAGCTACAATGGCGATGAATAGTGGCTTGATGAGTGCTTTTTTTATTCTAGCTGCCGCTGGTATTTTGTATGCATTTAATAAAAACAAAATGAGTGGTAAAATGGCTATTGGTGCATTGGCATTGTTAATAGCTATTGACCTCTTGCCAACCGCACGCAAATATTTGAATGATCATAATTTTATAGACACCGAAGAATACCAAGCCCAGTTTAATCCGCGCCCGGTTGATATCGAAATACTAAAAGACAAAGATCCTTATTACCGAGTACTCGACTTAAGTCGCAACACCTTTAACGATGCCATGCAATCCTACCACCACAAGACCATTGGTGGTTATAGTGCCGTAAAGATGGAGTCCTATCAAGATTTAATTGATGTGCATTTGAGCACTAAAATCAATGGCGAAGTATTGAATATGCTCAATACCAAATACATTATTTTCAATGGTGGCCCTAATGGAGAAACCGTTTTTCAACCAAATCCGAGCACCTGTGGAAATGCTTGGTTTGTACAAAACGTTCAATATGTAGCCAATGCCGACGAAGAAATGAATGCCATGAACGCTAATAGTCTAGGCGACACGACTCAAGTACCCAATGCCTGGAAAGCCGCACAAACAGCTATTGTGCGCCATAGTTTTGCAAAACAATTAGGTGGTGTACAAAACCTTACAAAAGACAGTTCAGCATTTGTTCGATTGGATAAATATGGACTCAATGAGATAAGCTTTGTATCTCATAATAACCAAGCTGGTGTAGCTGTATTTTCTGATATTTATTATGACAAGGGATGGAAAGCTTATGTAGATGGAACAGAAACACCCATCATCAAAGCCAATTATATTTTGCGTGCTTTAAAATTACCTGCTGGTGATCACAAAATTGAATTCCGATTCCGTCCAGAAACCTATTACAGTACCAATAATTATGCGATGATCAGTAGTATACTTTTATACTTGCTATTTGGTGCCGCCCTGTTTATGGCTTTTAGGAAAAAAGAAAATGACGATACACTTGTCGCTCAAAAGGAAAGCAGCAAATAAACTAATTCAACTTGCCCAACCCGATCAAAAATATGTTGAGAAAAAGCCTGCGCATGCGCAAAGAGCTGGGCATGGGCTTTTATGTAACAGACTTTGTTTTCAGAAAAATATTTCGCCAAAATAGCGATACACAATGGGCAGTGCACCATACGAGTACACTTCATGCTCCCTACAATATAAAACGCGGACTGCATGTTTTCCCAGGTGATTCTCCCGGCGTGTATATTAATGCCCTTAACGGCATCGAAATTGGTGATTATACTAATATTGGTCCTCATGTAGGAATTATTTCGGCCAATCATAATTTTATAAATAATGAAATCGCCAACAAAGCCCATCCTATAATTATTGGCAAACATTGCTGGATCGGCAAGGGAGCCACCCTATTACCTGAAGTTGTTTTGGGTGATTTCACCATAGTGGGTGCAGGAGCGGTGGTGAGCAAAAGCTTTACCGAAGGTTATTGTGTGATAGCAGGAAATCCAGCAACAAAAATTAAAGATCTCAACAAACAAGAGTGCCTCGATTTTGCAGCAACCAAACAATACAACTAAATCTTTTACCGGAAACTCGTTGTATATCTTTGCAGCGAAATTCTTTCCCGCCTTGGCGTTTAGTATTGTATGGATTGTAGCCTCCAAAAAAATCAATCCTAATGTGTACGGACTTTTTCAAAATTTCTGGACACAATTATTTGTGTTTTCTGCCATAGGAACCATTGGCTTTCCTGTTTTTATTCTTACCTACTCGCCAACGAAAGCGCTCAGTATCCTCAAAAATATACCCAAGAAATCATTCCTACTTTATGCCCTTTTTATAGGTTTCATGGCAATATGCTTTGGAATTTTACAACAACAAAATCAAGCAGGGGTTGGGCTGTTGAGCTCCCTTACATTTATCCTGTTTATTGCCCTAATATTATGCGATTCTCTTTTAATAGCCTTTAAATCCTTCAAGGCGATTATCAGCATCAACATAGTGTATTCCTTTCTGTTTTGTGGCGTACATTTTTACACTATAGCAAATGGATTTAACCTTGAAAATGTACTGGTAGCATTAATCGTTCTTTGCAGCTTTAGACTAACTCTTTGCCTTTATTTCATTACAAAAAAATGGCGTTCCTTGCTATTAGATAGCGACGCAATAGCGATAGCCGAATGGGATAAAATAAAGGCGTTGTGGTTACAATTAGGTATCAATGATGTCATTACTGTTCTGTTTCGATGGGCTGACAAATTTATTTTGTCCCTTATTCTGGCCAAAGAATTATTCGCAGTATACTTCAATGGCAGTGCAGAAATTCCTTTTTTACCCATTCTTTTTTCGGCAGTGAGTAGTGCAGCTGTGCAGCATTGGGCCAACATCCATGTAGCGCAAGAAAATCAAAATAAAATTCCAATATTACATTATAGTGCACGCATACTGTCCTCGATAATGTTTCCCTTATTTTTCTTTTTTGTTTTTTTTAATGAGTCATTTTTAACCATTGTTTTTTCGGCAAAATATGTTGCTGCAATTGGGATTTTTGTGTGTACGCAATTGGTCTTACCGATTCGCGCCTACCCCTTTACAGCATTATTACAAAGTGAACATCGAGGCGATATCATCAACAAAGGAGCCATTATAGATTTTGTGATGGCCTGCGTTTTAATGTACCCATTATATGTACTCTTGGGCTTACCAGGCGTTGCTTTAAGTTTTGTTGTAAGCACCTACTGGCAAGCGGCATATTATCTACAACAGACCGCTAAACTGATCAAAGTACCAATTACTGAGCTTGTTCCCTTTAGGCTATTGCTGCGCAAATTTTTCACTTATGGCCTTTTGATGGCTATCGTATTCTTACTAGCACAAAATATTTTTAAAGACCTAGGCAGCATTTTTATTATAGGCATTTGTAGTCTTATTGTATTGAGTGTTGTTTCTTTGTGGCAAGACTGGACAAAAAGTAATCCCACAAAAAAAACTAATTCATGAGCACACAGGCCAACAACCCCTTGCATGGAAAAACCTTGCAATCAATTATAGAGTTTTTACTCGATTATTATGATGGTTGGGAGCAA
>JAIXWS010000025.1 GCA_027491165.1 Sphingobacteriales bacterium
GAAGAATTTCAAGTGCAACAAACGATTGCTCGCTTAATCCAAGAAAAAATCATTCTCTCAGCACATGACACGGCCGAAGGTGGTTTGTTTACCGCAGTATTAGAAAGTGCGATGCGCAACAATCTAGGTTTTGAAATGAACAGCGATGCCAGCATTCGGAAAGATGCTTACCTATTTGGTGAAGCCCAAAGCAGGGTAGTAGTGAGTGTGAATGCCGACTTGCACCAATTGTTTGAAGCGAGCATGCAAAGCACACCATATAGCAAAATAGGAAAAGTAAAAGGCGATGGCAGCATCCATATCGATAACGAAGATTGGGGCTATATTTCCGATTGGAAAAATGCCTACGACACTGCTATAGAAAAGCTGTTGTAATCTTCCTTTCAAATATTAATAGAACAGCGCCCGATTATTGATTTAGTCGGGCGCTGTTGTTTATGCAAGCGTAAAAGTAAATACTGGGCCAGCCTTAGGACCGGGAAAGTCAACTGAAGAAAACGAGGTACACCTATTGCTTATTTTAAATTGAGCAATCTTATTAGGCGATAATCCTTGGTTTTTTAAGGTGTACTGGGATTTAAAAATAGGATGTGCTCAAACGAAAGTAAATTTTCACAAAAAAAACGTATAAAAAAACTTGCCGCATTTTTAAACCAAAAGACTCCATTTTATCGCACTGTGAAATTGGCGATTACCGGATTGTGGTCAGATAGTTTTGGGGTATTTATTTTTTGATATCCCAATAGTTGTAAGGCCGAGTCGGAATAAAATATATAATCGATGCGGAGAGTAGGAGATATAAGGTTGTAGGTGCGGCCAAGCGCTTTCCCCTTTTCGGCAAATGCATCTTTCATTTGGCCACGTATGGTGGTATAGGTGTAGGAGGTGGGTACATCATTAAGGTCGGCACAGAGTATGGCAGGGTAGGGGCTTTTGTCCATTTCGGCACGAGCAAGAATGGCTTGCGGCGCGCGTTTGACATAAGCATTGTTCATTTTTTCTAAAAAGTTTTCGGCATACTGTTTGTTTTGCTCTAGCTTGTTGGTGTTGTTTTTGATTTCTTCAATAAGGGCTTTTTCTTTATCGGCCAGCAAAAAGGACTGTAAGTGTACTACAAACAACCTCACCTTTTTGTCATTGGGTAAGCTTACATCGCAGCGCATCATTTTGATGTATTCGTCTATCGGTATTTCTTCGAAATTGCTCAGTGGATATTTCGAGAAAACGGCGTTACCAATAAAAATTTTGGCACCATAATCATTATCGTACATAAAGCGGTATTCTTTGTATCCTGCATTTTTGAAATAGTTGCTGGCCTCTCGATTACTGCCATCGGTATTGGTGTAAAATTCAATCATGCAAAACACATCGGGCTGCTGCTGCTCAACAAGATTAAACATTTTCTCGGGCCTTTTTTTATCCATGGGTTTGTCAAAAAGTCCTAATCCATGCACATTCCAGCTCATTATTTTCAGGCCGTCTAATTGGGGACTCATATTATTATGGGTAAAAAAATGGAGTCCCCAAATGGGCAAAATGAGTCGGTAACAAACAGTTAAAGTAAATATGGACAGGAGGCTTCGCCATTTGTTGCGACTAAACAACCACAGCAAAACAAAAATAAAATTGGCTAAAATAGCCACTGCTGTGCTGAGGCTGACGATGCCTATAAAGGTGACATCGGCAGGATTGGTAGAGGAGGCATACCAGCAAAGCAATAGCCATAGTGCCGCAGCAATATTCAAAAAAAATATTGTGTGGCTAAATAGGGCTCGGATGAATGTGGCTATTTTTTTCAATGATGCAATTTAGGTTGTTTGCCCCAACATAAAAAAAGGATAACGAAACATCGTTATCCTTTTTATGATTTTATCCATAAGTCTATCCATTAGTGTTGACTAGCCTTAAATCTTTTGAATGCTTCGTTGAGCTTTGGTGTTACCTCGAGTGCATCACCAATAACACCATAATCTGCCGCTTTAAAGAATGGGGCTTCAGGGTCTTTGTTGATGACTACAATGGCTTTTGACCCATTTACACCTGCAAGGTGTTGGATGGCACCAGAAATGCCAATTGCAATATACAGGTTAGGACGAATAGTCCCTCCTGTCTGTCCCACGTGCTCGTGGTGTGGGCGCCAATGTGCATCCGCTACTGGACGGCTACATGCTGTTGCAGCACCCATTGTCGCAGCTAAATCTTCAATAACACCCCAGTTTTCAGGTCCTTTCAACCCACGGCCACCACTAACTACTAATTCTGCTTCGCCCAAGGGTACAGCTCCTGTTACTTTGTTGGTTTCTTTGACCTGTAGTGCAAAATCTTTGGCATCAAAATCGACTGATAAAGTTTCAACTGGGGCATTGCCTTCAGCTTTTGTTAGGGGAAAGCTATTGGCCAAAAGGGTTATCACTTTTACATCGGTGCTCACATTAACATAGGCAAATGCTTTACCTCCAAATACATTTCTTTTCACCACAAATCCAGCACTAGTATCGGGATAAGATACAGCACCTGTAGCTAAGCCTGCTTTCATGCGAGAAGCTACTTGTGGAGCAACTGATTTTCCTATTACATCGTGAGAAGTAATAATTACTTTGGC
>JAIXWS010000103.1 GCA_027491165.1 Sphingobacteriales bacterium
CCCAAAATCATAATCAACTTAAGATAACGACTCATCTTGCTATAATGCTGGGTAGTAGCCTTCTTGGGCAAATAAAATACCCAAATAATTAAAGGTATGGCTAAGGCAAAAAAACTATATAAACCCAAAATACCCTGTACTTTATAAGAAGCAAGTAATAAGGGAATAATGGCTAAAAGCGATAATACCTGCACAAATATTGCGGTAGATCTTAAACCCAATTTGATAGGCATGGTGACACATCCTTCGGCAGCATCCCCAATATGATCTTCCATGTCTTTGACAAGCTCGCGCATCCAAGTGAGCACAAAAGCAAAGCAAGTGTAAATGCCCAACATCCAAATAGGATTAGGTAATATCTCTAAGCCCTTGCGCATGATGGCTGGCTCAAACAAAAAATGCCACAGCATAGGCTCATAAACAAACAAGGTAAATATCGTGAATGCTGTAAGCAAAGCCACTACCACATTACCTATCACAAACATTCTTTTGAAATGCGAAGAGTAGAAAAACAAAAGAATGGTGCAAAACAATTGTACCGAAAGCCAATGCCACTTACCCGCTTTCTGGGCTACTATTGCAGCTAAAAGAATGCCTATTATATTCAATATAGAATGATAAATAATAGCCGCCCTTCGGTGAATTGTATTTTCAAGAATTACTTTTTCAGGGCGGTTGATTGCATCAATTTTAATGTCAAAATAGTCATTGATAATGTATCCTGCGGCAGCAATCAAAAGAGTTGACAAACAGAGCAAACTAAAGTGAAATCCGCTTAAAAGCAAAGGTTCTTCCGTCCACTGTTGCAAAGGCAGCAGTACACAAAACCACAGCAACAATTGCGTCAGCAATAGGATAAACAAATTATTCCAACGGACAAGGCGAAGCCAATTCATGATTAATGATTTTTATACCTAGATACTCCAAGTAGAGGGACTTGTGCGCCACTCGGCTAGTTTTTCTTGTTGTTCGGGACCAATTATTTTTAATTCTTCGGCTACTTCCATAAGGGCTGTATAATTGCTGATGGTGTGGAGCTTTACATTTGCTTGGGCAAAAGCCTCATCAGCAGCAGGAAAACCATAAGTAAACAAACCGCACATGCCCAATACTTCGGCACCATGGGCACGCAAAACATCCACCACTTCAAGACTACTTTTACCCGTTGAAATTAAATCTTCAACAACAACAACCTTGGCTCCAGGCGTCAAAACCCCTTCAATTTGATTACCCATTCCGTGCTCTTTGGGTTTGCTCCGCACATAAATAAAAGGTAATTTCATTAAATCTGCAGCTAATACACCATGGGCAATACCGGCAGTTGCAACACCAGCAATCACTTCAGCATCCGGGAATTGTTCCAAAATCATATTGGCCAATTCACTTTTGACAAAATCACGCGTGTATGGGAAACTCAAAACTTTGCGATTATCACAATACACGGGAGAATTCCATCCCGAAGCCCATTTGTAGGGCTGTTGTAAGTTAATTTGTAATGCTTTAATTTGCAGCAGTTTTTCTGCGAAGTGTTTCTGTGTGCTCATATGCGCCAAAGCTACGTTCATTCTATAATTCTACAAAAAAGCAATCATGAGTTTGATCCAAAAAATTTATTTTAGTAACAAACCGCTCTTGCTTGCCACAGATAGACTGTCCGACAAAAGGTATGAACATTACCTACAACTACATGGGGCAAATGCTCTGCATTTTGATCAAGCCATCAAACATTTAGAACAAAAAGATACTGTAGGTGTGGTCATCATTGAAGCCAATAAAGTTCAATTAGAAAAAGAATTACTTTGGGCATTTTACCCTTTGCATTCGGCAGGTGGCGTAGTGCAAAATGAATTGAACGAGATACTGATGATTTACAGACGGGGGAAATGGGATTTACCTAAAGGAAAATTGGACGAAGGCGAAGATATTGAACAATGTGCCATAAGGGAGGTACAGGAAGAAACAGGAATCAATACCGTGCATTTAGGCAGTAAAATTTGCAATACAATGCATATTTATCCTATGGGCAATAAACTGATTTTAAAAAATACAGCTTGGTATAAAATGAGGAGCAGCAGCAAAGAGTTATTGAGCCCCCAGACTGAAGAAAACATTGAACAAGTGCTTTGGGTAAAACCAAAAGACATTCCAGTATTATTGCGCAATTCCTTTGAAACAATCATGGAAGTACTTGTCGCATCCAACATTATATAGAGGTTTTTTAGCTGCACATATATTAACAAGATACAAACATTTATTTTTTCATCTTTGCACTCCGAGTTGAAAAAACTGATGGATCAAATAAACGACATTTCAAAGCATTTATTAAAACCAAACTTCAAAAGAAGTCTAACCAAAAAACGTACAACTTTTTGGCAAATGATGAAGTGTATCCTAAAACTTCAATACAGACCATCTTTACTTTTAGTATTGACCATAATAGGTGCAGGCGTTTACATTTTTTCACCGCTATCCTTATTGTCCGAGCATCCCCTTTATATTCGGTATTTAGATGACTTATTTATACTTATCGTTTTACTGAAGGTATTATCACACGAAACACACCGATATACAAGGCATAAAGCAAAAAACAGAAGATTCTGTGATTAATGTATAAAAAAAGACCATTCAACATTGAATGGTCTTTTTTTTAGATGGAAACAATACCCTATTTTAAGGTACTGATGGCCGTCTTAAAGGCAGTCGGAGTAGTTTTTGAAAGGCTAATGGTATAAGTAGTGCCCGAACTAGGTGTAACACCACTTAAATAGCCTGCATAAAAATTACCGCCTACAACAGTACAAGCAACCAAATGCGATTTGAGCATAGGCACACTGCAAGACTTCATGGTATTCGAAACAAAGCTTGTTCCATAAAGAGAAACTGCAGATAAGAAACCTTCTGGGAGGAAATAAGCATAAACATTATTGGAATCTATCGTGGCGCCTGTACCATCTAATTTTACATCAACGCTTACCTTTGAATAGGCTGCATATTTATCACAATTGGTGAACCCAACGCTATCAGGTGTCATAATGATAGTATCACCATCATAAATGATACCACCTGTTGTAGAATCTTTTAAGATGGCCCAATCAACCACTGAACCACGATTAATAGTACTTTCTACGCCCCTAAACAGATCCATGCCCGCTGTAGATGCTCCCGCATTCGTAGGCATTTTAACGGTGTAGCGATAACCAGGACGGATATTGAGGGAGAAACCAGCTTGTGAAGCTCTTACCCTGATTTCTCCACCTGAGTACAACATTTCACCTCTACTCATGGGTAGCATTTTAGCAAAAATCATATCGGCCTCATTAGTGCATTCAAGCACTTCAATATCCACATTACCAGTAACTACAGCACCTGAACTATTGATAAAAGAATTGGGCATAAACATATAGCGCGTACCGCTGTTGCCATAAAATGTTCCACCAACAGCTGCGTTAATGCTAACCGTTTTTGACTTTGGAGCAACCTCTTCAAAAGCTTTTGAAAGCGAAGAATAGGCACCAGGAGTTGGGCTTGGGATAGGTGTAGGACTAAGTTTTGGATCTTCATTTTTTTTGCAAGAGGCCAAGACAACAAAGACACCTAAAGCCATTGTTGCTGCTAATTTTGAAGGGTTCATAATTTTCTAAATTTAATTGGGGGTTTTAAAAATATTTGTTGGGACAAGCTTTAATAATTGAATAAACGAAAGATACCAAAATTACCTAAAAAAGGAATACCTCTATTTCCCCATGTTCAGCCATAGGCCTATTCAAATTTTGAATCAGAATCAAGGGATACACTTGCATACATCTGCTCAATAATTCGAACAACTTCACGCCCTTCCTCTGCAGTAGTCATGATTTTATCGCCCTTTTGCAACACATCGACCACATTTTGAATGAGTTTATCATGATTACTCATGGAGCCCTGATAAAGACCGTAATCATTATGCTTGGCAGAAATATTAATGGCAGGAATGGCCTCGCCCTTTAATTGTTGGTATTCGATGGTATTGAGGTATTGCCCTCCAATCTTTACCGTTCCCTTCTCGGCGAAAATAGTAATGGCACCTTCCATATTTTTATCAAAAGAACAGGTCGTAAAATTAAAATTGATAAGCGCCCCATTAGAGGCCTGCATAACAAAACTACCGGTATCTTCAAACTCTGTATTGTGCTGATGAGCAAAATTTTGAATTGAGCCAAAAGCCTTATCAATGCTACCATTGAGGTAATATAAAATATCCACAAAATGACTAAACTGCGTGAATAAGCAACCCCCATCCTTTTCTTTTTTACCACGCCAATCACTTTGACTGTAGTAATTATCCCCCCTATTCCAAAAGCAATTGACTTGTATCATATATACTGCACCCAAGCCACCCGAATTGATTAAATTTTTTAGGGCAACTACGGGAGGATTATATCGATTTTGTTTTACCGCAAAAATGATTTTATGCGCTTGTATCGATGCTGCTATCATTCGATCGCATTCTGCCGTACTCAATGCCATAGGCTTTTCAACCACTACGTGCAAACCTGCCTCTAATGCAACAATAGCATGCTTTTCGTGTAAGTAATTAGGCGTACAAACGCAGAGCACATCAATATCTGCATGGGTTAAAAGGCTTTCAATGTTGGTATAAAAAGGCAAATCAAAAAGACCCTCTTTGGATGGATCAGTATCACAAATCGCTACCAATTCGGCATGGGCTTGATGCATAATATGCTCGGCATGTCGCTTGCCAATATTACCCAATCCAATTATTCCAAATTTTATTGTTGTCATGTTTTACAAAAACTTAAAAACCTCAACGCTGAATACTGTACCAGCCTCTTCGCTCTGGATAAACTCGCAGAGGAGTAAGCAATTACTCCCATTTAAAAACCCTGCTAGCCAAAGCATATACCAAAACACCCCATACCAACAATACCAAAACATCTATCCTTACATCCCAAAGGCTTGCGCCATCAAAAGCAGTTTTACGCAAAGCGTCGTTAAGGTAAGTAAGGGGCATTATATTACACAAAGGTTGTAACCATTTCGGGAAACTACTAATCGGAAAAAATGTACCGGCCAACAAAAACTGAGGCATGGTAATCATATTCGCCAAAGGCGGAATACTTGATTCGCTTTTGGCTAATCCACTGACAGCAAAACCAAAACCCATAAACACCATCACGCCAAGGATACAAAGGAAAATCATTTGCATCAGTGTAGCAAAACCATGGATCAAATGATAATCGAAAGCATAATAACCTACACCAATGATGATAAATGCAGTAAGGATTTGAAACAACATGCGTGCTATGCCCTCGCTCAGCACAATCACTTCCCGGCGCACTGGCGTGGCAAAGAATCGCTTGAGCACTAATGTTTGCCGCATATTAAAGAAGATAAAGGCAGTACCAAAGATGCTTCCGGCTAAAAGGGAAAAACCCAATTGCCCAGGTAAGATAAAATCAATGGTTTTGAATTCTCGCATTTTGGCCGCCGAAATTGTAACTCCTGCTAAATCCGACATTTTTTGTGCCAATTCTGGATTTAGGTTCAAAGCTGTTTCATTGATAATAGAGCGCAATTGCACCATTTTATCCCCTTGAGATTCTGCACCACTTAAGGCTACTTTGTAGGCAGGCTTCAACATCTTTTGTATTTGAATATCCACCACTGCAACTATCGTAGCGTCTTTAATGGCCTTCTCCAAAGCTTTTTCGCCCACAATAGGAACCCATTTGATACTTGGATTTTCTTGTAGCCTTTGGTACAATATATTGTTGGTATCACAATCTGCCGAGCGAGCTACTTTAATGCTAAAACCCTTGCTACCACCCAAAAATCCAAAGGCAATAATAAACACCAAAGGAAAAGCAACACTAAAAACCACTGCAGAAGGACTCTTTAATATCGACTGAAGACTAGCTTTAGTCAATGCTTTAAGTGCCCTGAAATTATTGTAGGATGACATAGATTTGTATTCTATAAAAAGAAGGACAAATGTAACAACTAACAACTTTATAATTACGTAAAAAGTATTTGCTGTAATTTGGCCTTCTATCTATTGCTCCAAAACTATTTTTCCGCAATGAAAAATTTCCGAATACTATTCCTTTTGATTGCAGTTTTTTGCTTTTCAAAGACTTTCGCTGCGCGGATTTTTATCCCCATGGATGCCGAGGGCCAAAAACAACATCTTAAAGCATATGGTGTGGCATTTGCTTCTCTCAAATTAAATATATCGGTGGATTGGCTACTCAATTATAGGGGTGGTAGTTTTGCCATCGAACAAAATGAGCCCATCGAGCGATTGTGTAAATTACGGGGTGTGAGCTACGATATCATCAGCGATGCGCAATACCTAGGCATTGTCGAAAAAATCAGTTTGCCTGATAATAACGAAGATATTATCAAACTTGAAAAAGCACCCAAAATAGCTGTCTATACCCCACCCGGCAAGCACCCTTGGGATGATGCGGTCACACTTGTATTGGAATATGCCGAAATCCCTTTCGACAAAGTGTATGATGATGAAGCATTGGCACTAAAACTACCTGAATATGATTGGCTACACCTGCATCACGAAGACTTCACTGGTCAATATGGCAAATTTTGGGGCGCCTATCGTATGGCCAGTTGGTACCAAGAAGATGTAAAATTGAGTGAGGGAATTGCCCAAAGAAATGGCTATAAAAAAGTATCTAAACTCAAACTTTCTGTAGCCAAAAAAATCAGAGAATTTGTGGCTGGGGGTGGTTACCTCTTTGCCATGTGTTCGGCCACAGACTCCTATGATATTGCCCTTGCTGCCCAAAATACCGATATCTGCGATGTACCTTTTGATGGAGACCCTATGGCTGCATCTGCCCAACAGCAGCTAGACTTTAGCCAATGCTTTGCCTTTAAAGATTTTATCATTTCTCAAAACCCATTGGAATATGAATATTCCAATATCGACAATACTGTTTACCGCCGAGTACCAATGGAAACAGACTATTTCACCCTCTTTAGTTTTTCGGCAAAGTTTGACCCTGTTCCGACAATGCTTTGCCAAAACCATACCGAAATCATCAAAGGCTTTTGGGGTCAAACCACCACTTTTCGTAAAGAAGTCATTAAATCCAGCGTATTGGTGATGGGCGAGAATAAAGCGGCCAATGAAGCGCGTTATATTCATGGAGAATTTGGCAAAGGCACTTGGACCTTTTACGGAGGGCATGACCCTGAAGATTATCGGCATTTAGTAGGTAATCCCCATACGGATTTAGCACTACATCCTACATCGCCGGGCTATAGGCTTATATTGAATAATGTGTTGTTTCCAGCAGCCAAAAAGAAACCAAGGAAAACCTAAATTGTCACATCCGCAAATTGCGATTGAATGGCTTGACCAAAAAACACAGAGCCCTTCATATCGAAACTCTTGGTATCGTCGGTTGTAAAAAAGGAAAGGGAACGATTCTTGCTTAAGCGCTCATCCATTTCAGGATGCCTTTGTAAGTAATCAACAAGGCTATGGGCCACGATATCGCCTTGGCTGATTAATTTTATATGTTCGGGTAAGAACTTTTTAATTTGCTCTTGTATCAAGGGATAATGGGTGCATGCCAGCAAAATGGTATCAATATTTTCATCTTGCGCCATTAGTGCACACACATTTTTTTCGATAAAATAATCAGCCCCTGCCGTTTGATGTTCGCCATTCTCAATAAGGGGTACCCACATAGGGCAAGCCTGTTGGCTCACTTTGATTTCAGGGAAAAAATGTTTGATTTCTATGGGGTAAGAGTTCGATGTTATAGTTCCTTGCGTACCTAATATACCCACCGACTTGCTTGTTGAAAAATGGCCAATCACTTCGGCTGTGGGTCGAATCACACCGAGCACCCTATTGTCTCTATCCTTTTTGGGCAGGTCGTTTTGTTGAATGCTGCGCAAAGCTTTGGCCGATGCCGTATTACAAGCCAAAATCACCAAAGGGCAAGCTTGCCTAAAAAACCAATCTACAGATTGCAATGTATATTCGTGTACCGTTTCAAAAGATCGGTTGCCATAGGGCGAACGAGCATTATCACCCAAATAAACAAAATCGTATTCGGGTAATTGTTGCACAATACTGCGAAAAACGGTGAGACCGCCAAATCCCGAATCGAATATGCCAATGGGTTGTGCCACGCTATTTACTTGTTTTGCTGCGAAGATAATTTGTAAATTGAGGATTGCAATTAGAAATCTCAAATCGAAAACTAATAAATCCCAATTAAATTTTACTTTTGAGACACAAATGTCTTCCTTAAAAAATCTTGCATCACAAACCATTTGGTACGGTCTCAGCAATATTGCAGCCCGTTTTATTGGCTATTTGCAGACGCCGATCATCACTTATTTGTTGCCCGATAGCAAAGGACAACAAGCCTATGGCGATTTCAGTATTTTGTATGCAGGTATATCCATGGCGAATATTGTATTCACCTACGGCATGGAAACAGCTTATTTTCGTTTTTCGGCCGAAAAAGAAAATAAAGAAGATTTATTCCGCACTAGTTTCAGTACGATACTCTTAAGCACACTGGTACTGAGCACTCTTTTTATTCTTTTTCGCCAACCAATCGCCAATATATTGGCGCAAGAAGCACATCCTGAATATATTACTTGGGCAGTCATCATCATTGCTTTTGACACCCTTTCGGCCATCCCTTTTGCCAAACTTCGGCAGGAGGGAAGACCCAAAAAATATGCAGCAGTAAAGGTTTCGGGCATTCTGCTCAACTTAATTTTGACGGTAACCTTACTGTATGCAGGGCAACAATATGTAGACGTAAATCCCAATACCGAATTGGCCCTATGGTACAAAAGTCACAGCAAAGGGGGCCTTTTGCTATTACCCAATATCGCCCAATCTCTACTAACCTTTATTTTGTTATTCAGCGAATGGAAAAATTTCAAGTTTGGTATTGATACAGAATTATTGCATAAACTTTGGCGTTTTGGCTCCCCCATGATTATCATTGGGCTTGGAGGAATGATCAATGAAACCATGGACAGAGTAATGCTTAACGAGTTCTACAATGGCACTGAAGCGGCGGCAAAAGCAGCGGTAGGTGTGTATGGAGCCAATTATCGCATTGCCATTTTTATAAGTCTTTTTATCCAAGCATTTAAAATGAGTGCAGAACCCTTTTTCTTTAAACAGGCTAAAGAAAAAAATGCAGCAGACACCTATGCTATAGTGATGAAGTGGTTTGTGATTACCCTTTGCATAGCCTTCTTGTTCACAGCATTATTCCTTGATTTTTGGAAACATTTAAATCCAAGTTCTTATTGGGATGGACTAAAAATTGTGCCTTTACTTTTATTAGCCAATGTATTTTTAGGTATTTATTACAACCTCATTGCAGCGCTTAAAATATCCAACAACATGGATAAGATTACCTACATCACCATTATTGGCGCTATTATTACTATACTGATCAACATCACTTTTATACCGCAATACGGTATGATGGCTTGTGCTTGGGCCACCTTGATTTGCTATTTTTCAATGATGATTTTGGCATATGGATGGGGGCAAATGTATTATCCCATCAAATATCCTCGGCGTCGAATAGCTACTTATTTAATTGTGATGTTGCTCAGCTATGCTATCCATTCATTGGTCATTCAAGATACCGATTCGGTTTGGGCCGAATGGCTGAGTGCTGTGATCTTATTCTTTAGTTTTATTTTCTTAATTTTTTATCTAGAAAAAGAACAATTGAAAAGATTACCCTTTTTGGGCAAGTTTATTGCCTAATGTCCGGATAGTAAAAAACTTATCCCCCCAACAATTAGTGTTTTACCACATTTGAAAGACATTGGTCGATATTTACGCTTATATACAATAACTTCGAAGCAATTTTAAAATTTGAACCTTAAAAATCTGATGAAAAAAACCTTTTACTTGTTGGTATCGGCATTCATATTGGCTATACCTTCAAAAGCCCAGATGAAATGCGGAACCGATGATGTACATAACAAACTTCGTGAACAGCATCCCGAGATAAAAGAATGGGAAATAAAATTAGGAGCTGCGATTAAAGAAAGCCTTGACAGAGAAAAAGAATCAAATCTCAAATTGGGTAAAACAACTGCAACCGTTTATGATATGCCCATGGTCATTCATATCGTTCACGATTATGGCATTGAATACATCTCCGATGACGATATCTTTGATGCGGTGCGATATTGGGATATCGTGTTTAATAAACAAAATGCAGATACAGTTGATGTATTGCCCAATTTTAAAAAATATATAGGCAACCCCGAAATACGCTTAAGATTAGCGACAAAAGATCCATCGGGCAATGCTACTAAAGGTATTACCCGCCATCATTCCTATATGACCACCAGGGGCAGCGATGTAGCTAAAGTAGGTAATTGGCCAAACAACAAATACCTCAACGTATGGTTTGTCAATAAGTTTGATGCCATCCATTCGGGTGCAGCAGCCTATTCTTATTATCCTTCAACAGCAGCTGGAATGCCCCATTTTGACGGCATAATTGGCGTTTTTAGCTACATAAACGTACAAAAAACCATTCCCCACGAAATTGGGCACTCTTTAAACTTATCGCATACTTGGGGTAATACCAATAATCCAGGCGTAGCTTGCGGAGATGACGATGTAGCCGATACGCCTCCTACCTATGGGCACACCTCTTGCCTCACGGCAGATCTCTATGATACACGTTGTGCAACAGGCTATACCGACGCAAGTGGCACATTCTACCCCAATAGTCCCTTAGCGGCAGATACATCCAATACGCAGAATATCATGGATTATTCTTACTGCGAAAAAATGTTTACCATAGGACAGGCTAATAGAATGCGCGCAGCACTGACTAGTTCCATTGCCGGTCGTAACAACTTGTACTCCCCTACTAATTTGGCAGCTACAGGAGCCTTACAACCACGACCAGACCTGAAACCCATAGCAGATCTCTCTGTAGAAAGAGGTGTATTAAGTTGGGGCGGACAAACGGCTGAGCGTGCTGTTTTTATTTGTCAAAATTCGACCACGAGATTTCAATTCCGCAACAGAAGCTGGAATGATACCATTACAAGTGTAAATTGGACATTTAGCAATACGCCTGCAACTGCCAGCTCAATAGAAATGACAGGATCGGTTCTCAACACATTTTCTGATGCGGGTTGGGCAACCATAACTTTAACTGCTACTGGAAATAACAGTGGAAACACCACCCTTTCGAGCCAGCCAATATATGTGGCCTCAAAAACCGCTTACCCTGGTGGTTATAATCAGTATTTCAGTAATCCTTCTGATTTCAAAGATTGGCCCATGTTTAACCACTACGATAATAATTTTAAGTGGGAGTATTTGCCAACAAATGGATACCCCTCAGGCTCCGGCTGTATTCGCTACAGGTCATTTGACAACCGCCCCACTCCTGAACGTTATACCCAAACTCAAACAGGAGACTACGACGACATATACACACCTGCTTTTGATTTGTTAGACGTTAAAACGACTACTGGCAATGTAAATTTAAATTTTTACACCTCTGGGGCTAGCTCCTTTGCTTCTTCTGGCAATCAAGATTCTTTGCAAATTTTTGCAAGTACAAACTGCGGCGATACTTGGGTGCGTGTGAGCAGCTTTGATGCCAATATGATTATTAATAATCCCGCCCAAACTACAGAATTTGCACCTACCAATGCTAGCCAATGGAAAGCCCAAACAATCAACATCCCTACCTCATTACGAACCAATAGAACCTTCTTTAGATTCAGGTATTGGCCATCAGAAGGCGCTAACAACTTTTACTTAGATAATTTTGCCATCACACCATGGACAACAGATATCAAAGAGGTAGCACAAAATAAAACTGAGGTAAAATTGTATCCTAACCCAACGAGCAATGATACAAAACTTTGTTTCACATCCGACAATAAGGGCGAAGCATTGATTACGGTGAGAGACGTTACCGGAAAAGTGATTCTGTCTACCCAATACAGCTTTAGCCCCAACACTTTTATTCAACAAGAAATTTCAAGATCCCTATTTCCGAGCTCTGGTGTCTATTTCCTTACACTGACATTGAGTAGCCAAACCACAACACATAAGCTAATGGTAGAATAAGTGCCATTCTTGTAAGAAAAAAAAGGTCGAAGAGCTCAGTCTTCGACCTTTTTTTTGTCCTTTGGACATAAGCAAAAGCATAATTAGGGAAGCCTATAAAAATAGCGTTTCATCAATCGAAACTCCCATCCCTATATAAAGACAAAAGGATATCAAATAAATGAGGAGAAGCTATATTTGAAGAACTGATAACAATACACAACAAGGTATCAGGAGGGGTAGAAAGAATTATAAGAGAAAATGTATACACAAAAAGGGCGGTCTATTTATCCTACAAGGGCAGGAAATCAACAAATAGACACTGTTTAAAAAAATGTTTTTTTTATTTTTTTAAACATTTACTTTTGAAAATTGCTATACAATATTAACTTTGATGCATCTGCAATTTTTGCACCGAAATTTTTGTACTCATTTTATGAAAAAATACACTTTTTCTTTTCTTTTTTCAGGCATCGCCATTGTAGCTAGCCTATTTGCAATACCCTCTTGTACAAAAGGTACAGTAGATCCTACTGAGAAAAAAGTAAAACTCAATCATAGCAACTTATCCCTCAGGATTCCAATGATCATGGGCAGCGGTGATAACGACAGTGTCACTTCTTTTTACCATAAAATGAACATGGATAGTTTTGTTAAAAGCTATGGTAAATATGATACGAGTAGCATCCGTTCTGTAAAGTTACAGTCTTGTACTTTGCGTATCACAGACGGAGATTCTGCCAACAATATTCGTAATTTCCACACCACTAATATCGGACTAACATCTGGCAGCAACAGAAGTCTATTCCGTATTGCAGCCTTTACCGATATTGTGGATACCAATGCCTACACTATTACGGTACCTACATCATACGACCCGAATTTAGCCTCGTATTACAAAGCTGACAGTGTTCGCTACCGTTTGTATGGAAACTTCCGCAGAGGCACCACAAAAGACCTAAACTGTGTTGCCGAATTAAAATTTGAGGTAATCCTTAAAAAATAATTTTAAAACATCATATTCCTTGATAAAAAGCCACAACATCATAGTTGTGGCTTTTTTAATGCCCCATTACAGCGTTTATCCCTTCGTTTATCCCTTCCGCTCTTTTCATGATGCAGAAGCTAGGCTATTACAGTCAAAAACACTCAGCCAAAAACACTTTAAGTAATGCAAAAAAATCCCGCAAACCAAAAGCTTGCGGGATTTATCAAAAACTATTTAATCTAGTTTGGCTAAAGACTATTCTTCGTCATCAAACTCAAGTAAATCTTTATTGGCCATCAGCAATTCGTACTCATCTTTAGAGCCAACGATAATGCCATCAAAGTCGCGGTTACCCGTACCTGCTGGTATCAAGTTACCCGTGATAACGTTTTCTTTAAGGCCTTGTAAAGTATCTGATTTACCGTTGATAGCGGCTGTAGAAAGTACTTTAGTTGTTTCTTGGAAAGATGCTGCTGAAATCCAGCTGCGTGTACCCAAAGAAGCTTTAGTAATACCCAATAACAATGGCATAGAGGTTGCCGGTTCTGCATCTCGGTATTCTACCAATTTTTTATCGGCACGACGCAAGGCAGAATTTTCTTCACGAATCTCACGAAGTGTAGCAATCTGACCAGGGTGTAGCACTTCCGAACCACCATTTTCTGTAACTACCTTCTTGTCAAATATCCAGTCATTTTCGGTCATGAAGTCGAATTTGTCCTCGGTATCATTTTCTAAGAATTTAGTATCTCCTGGATCAACTATCGTTACTTTACGCATCATCTGACGTACAATCACCTCAACGTGTTTATCATTGATTTTTACACCTTGTAGGCGATATACCTCTTGAATCTCATTAACCAAATACTCTTGTACAGCAAATGGACCTTTAATGGCAAGAATATCACTTGGCGTTGTAGCACCATCAGACAATGAATTACCTGCTTTGATAAAGTCACCATCTTGTACAGTGATTTGACGAGACAATGGAACCAAGTATTTTTTAACCATACCGTCTTTCGACTCTACAGTCATCTCACGGTTACCACGCTTAATATTACCAAAAGCAACCACACCATCAATCTCTGCTACAACCGCAGGATTACTTGGGTTACGTGCTTCAAACAATTCGGTAACACGTGGAAGACCTCCTGTGATATCTCGGCTACGACCCATTACACGTGGAATCTTAGCGATAACTTGACCATTATGAACTTTTTCACCTTCATTAACGATGATATGAGAACCTACTGGTAAGTTGTATGATTTATCTTCTTTACCATCGATAAGGATGGCAGGAATTTTTGTTTTGTCTTTTGTTTCAATAACCACTTTTTCGCGGTGACCTGTTTGCTCATCAGATTCTTCGCGGAAAGTCACACCTTCTACGATACCCTCGAAACGAACCGAACCTGTAACTTCAGAAACGATTACGGCGTTAAACGGATCCCAAGAACAAATCGGTTGTCCTTTAGTGATTTTTTGACCATTCTTAATCTTAAGAATAGAACCATAAGGAATGTTGTGGGTAGTCAATAAGCGATCGTTAGCTACATCTACTACGCGCAACTCACCTGTACGTCCGATAACCATAACGGTATCTTCACCTTCTTCATTTTTGTAAGAGGTAGTACGCAATCCATCAAACTGTGCAGTACCGTCGAAACGAGAAAGCAATTGAGAATCGGTAGCAGAGCTACTCGCAACACCCCCAACGTGGAAGGTACGTAGCGTAAGCTGTGTACCCGGCTCACCAATACTTTGTGCAGCGATAATACCAACAGAATCACCTTTTTGAGCGGTATAACCTGTAGCCAGGTTCTTACCATAACATTTCGTACAAACCCCTTTCTTCGCCTCACAAGTAAGCACAGAACGGATTTCAACGGTATCAATGGCTGTGTTTCCAATAGCCATAGCGATATCTTCATTGATTTCACCACCTGCCTCTACGATTAACTCGTTAGTCAATGGATCAATCACATCATGCAATGAGGTACGTCCAAGAATACGGTCATACAATGATTCGATTACTTCTTCATTATCTTTCAATGCTGAAGTAGCGATACCGCGTAATGTACCACAATCCTCTTCGTTGATAACCACATCCTGCGCCACATCTACTAGACGACGAGTAAGGTAACCCGCATCCGCCGTTTTAAGGGCCGTATCCGCAAGACCTTTACGCGCACCATGGGTAGAGATAAAGTATTCTAATACAGACAAACCAACTTTAAAGTTTGACAAGATCGGATTTTCAATAATCTCTGAACCAGATGATCCAGAACGACGAGGTTTAGCCATCAATCCACGAAGACCAGCAAGCTGTTTTACTTGTTGCTTGCTACCACGCGCTCCAGAATCCAACATCATATAAACCGAGTTGAAACCTTGCTTGTCAGTGGCCATTTCTTTAATCAAGGTTTCGGTAACACGTGTATCTACACGGCTCCAAATATCAATGATTTGGTTGTAACGCTCGTTGTTGGTAATTAAACCCATGTTGTAGTTATCCCAAACTTCTTCAACACTACCATGCGCTGCATTTACCAATTCTTCTTTAATCAATGGTACAGTCAAATCTTTGATGTTGAACGACAATCCACCACGGAAGGCCGTGCGGAATCCAAGTGTTTTGATATCATCCAAGAACTGAACTGTTTGAGGGATATTGGTGTTTTTAAGGATATCACCAATGATTTCTCTCAAAGATTTTTTGGTCAACAAGGCGTTTACAAAACCATTTGTTTTAGGAACAAATTGGTTAAACATTACGCGACCAACAGTAGTATCTACTAATTCAGATTTTAGGCTACCATCTTTTTGACGAACTTGTGCTCTTACTTTAATCCAAGCATGTAAGTCTGCACGACCTTCGTTATTAGCAATAACTACTTCTTCAGCAGAGTAAAACGCTTTTCCCTCGCCTTTTACAATTTCTGTTTCTGTAGTTTTTTTACCTTTTGTCAAATAATACAAACCAAGAACCATGTCCTGAGAAGGAAGGGTGATTGGTGTACCATTTTGGGGATTCAAGATATTGTGTGAAGCCAACATTAATAATTGAGCTTCGAGGATTGCAGCGTGGCTCAAAGGAACGTGAACGGCCATTTGGTCACCATCGAAATCCGCGTTAAAGGCCGAACACACCAATGGATGCAGTTGTATCGCTTTACCTTCAATCAATTTTGGTTGGAAAGCCTGGATAGACAATCTATGCAGTGTTGGGGCACGGTTCAATAAGATAGGATGTCCTTTCAATACATTTTCCAAGATATCCCAAACTACTGCTTCTTTGCGCTCAACTAATTTTTTAGCACTTTTTACGGTTTTAACGATACCGCGCTCAATCAATTTACGAATGATAAATGGCTTGAACAATTCGGCTGCCATATCCTTAGGAATACCGCATTCGTGTAGTTTCATTTCCGGACCTACAACGATTACCGAACGACCAGAATAATCCACACGTTTACCCAAAAGGTTTTGACGGAAACGACCTTGCTTACCTTTCAACACATCAGAAAGCGATTTCAAGGCACGACCACCTTCTGCTTTAACGGCATTAGATTTACGGCTGTTATCGAATAAGGAATCCACCGCCTCTTGCAACATACGTTTTTCATTACGCAAGATTACTTCTGGCGCTTTGATTTCTAACAAACGCTTTAAACGGTTGTTACGAATGATAACACGACGATAAAGGTCGTTCAAATCAGATGAGGCAAAACGGCCACCATCCAAGGGAACCAATGGACGCAATTCTGGTGGAATGATCGGCAAATATTGCATCACCATCCACTCTAATTTATTTTCAACTCTTGTATTGGCTTCGCGGAAAGCTTCTACTACACTCAAGCGCTTAAGTGCTTCTTGCTTACGCTGCTGAGACGTTTCGTTTGCAGCTGCATTACGCAATTCGTAACTCAAAGAATCTAAATCGATACGAGATAACAAATCATGCACCGCTTCGGCACCCATTTTGGCGATGAATTTGTTAGGATCTTCATCGGGCAAATAATGATTTTCTTTAGAAATGGCTTCTTGAATTTCAAGGAATTCATCTTCGCTCAACAATTGTTGGTGAACATTTTCAGAATCTTTCAAATTCAATTTTTGGCGGATTAAATCTTCAGCCTCACCTGCTTGGATGACTACATAGCGCTCGTAGTAAACAATGCTTTCCATCTTCTTGGAAGAGCAACCCAACAAGTAACCAATCTTATTAGGTAAGCTTTTGAAATACCAAATATGAACAACAGGTACCACCAATTTAAGGTGACCCATGCGCTCACGACGTACTTTCTTCTCCGTAACTTCTACACCACAACGGTCGCACACGATGCCTTTGTAGCGAATACGTTTGTACTTGCCGCAATAACATTCATAATCCTTTACAGGGCCAAATATTTTTTCGCAAAACAAACCATCACGTTCGGGTTTGTAAGTACGGTAGTTAATCGTTTCGGGTTTCAATACTTCGCCATAAGAACGGTCGAGTATCGCATCGGGAGATGCCAAGCTGATGGTAATTTTACCAAATCCAGCCTTCGGACGATTTTCTTTTTTAATTGCCATATTATTGAGAGTGTATTTTTAAAATCAAATAATAGTTGTTCAATCTTGATGTTGTTCTAAAAATTTTATCTTTTTTTCAAAATATAATTTTCGTAACTCAGATTGTAGCCTAATTTATTTTGTACAAAATTCTTTAATCTTAGTTTAAAGCTCAGTTTGTTAAATGACAAGTCATAATCAAACTGCCAATTTTTTCTCGCTATGCGCTCCTGCATCACTTGTGGATGTGTTCCAGAAAATCGTTTGAGTACATCAATGTTACTGGCGTAGTCAAACTGTTCGGCCTTTCGCACATTTTTCTCCACCCATTCGTCATCATGCCATAATTTATTAAAAGACTCTTGCTTTCTTTGCATTGCACCGGGCTCTTTAACCCAACCGTAATGATACACATAGGCATCAATCAAGGCAACATTCAGCTTTTCATCTTTGTTCTTCCTAAAACCCTGAGCATCTCTATAAGAATAAATGTTTGGATTATTCCGCACAATTCTTATTTCGTAGTCGTAAAAGCCAAGCGTCGTTCCCACATAGTCATAAGAGCCATAAAAGTGAAGATATTTGAATAACAAAGCATCCACTGTTTTATCCTCATGCAAGCGAGTCATTGCTTCTTTAATCGCAGGGTGGTATTTTTCGTGCACCACTTCATCCCCTTGAATATAAAAGCACCAATCCGTATCTGCTCCTATGGCTGCAAAAGCTTTGTCTGTCTCTACTGCCAATACTTTTCCGCCTTCTCTTAGGCTATCGTCCCAAACTGTTTCAACAATTCTTATTTTTTCAGGAGCTATGCTTTTGATTAATGCTAATGTTTCGTCTTCCGAGTGACCCACTGCTACTACAAAATCGTCGCAAAGGGGTAATATGGATTGGATGGCTTCGACTATTGGATAGTCAAACTTTATTGCATTTCTAATAAACGTAAACCCTGTAACCTTCATCGTTGTATCAACAGAATGGGGAACAATGCCTTTCGACACTGTTCCCTTATCTAAATTCGTCTATTCAAATTTCAATTCAAGTCCTAAACCGCGTAACTCATTAATCAATACGTTAAACGATTCTGGAATACCCGCTTTCGGTACATTATCACCTTTTACAATGGCTTCGTATGTTTTCGCACGACCAGAAATATCATCTGATTTAAGCGTCAACAATTCTTGTAAAATGTTGGCAGCACCATAAGCCTCAAGTGCCCAAACCTCCATCTCACCAAAACGCTGACCACCAAACTGAGCTTTACCACCCAATGGTTGTTGGGTAATCAACGAGTATGGACCGATAGAACGTGCGTGCATTTTGTCATCTACCAAGTGATGCAATTTGATGATATAAATAATACCAACAGTTGCTTTTTGGTGGAAACGCTCACCTGTTTCGCCATCGTATAAATAAGTATGACCAAATTCTGGAATACCTGATTCAGTAACTAATTCTTCAATCTCAGGAATAGAAGCACCATCAAAGATGGGGGTTGCAAAGCGCATGCCCAATTTCTCTCCAGTCCAACCAAGGATTGTTTCATAAATCTGACCAAGGTTCATACGTGAAGGTACCCCTAGTGGGTTCAACACGATATCAACTGGTGTACCATCTTCGAGGAAAGGCATATCTTCGGCACGTACAATACGCGCAACGATACCTTTGTTACCATGGCGACCCGCCATTTTATCCCCTACTTTCAATTTACGCTTAGACGCTAGGTACACTTTCGCTAATTTCAACACACCCGCTGGTAATTCATCACCAATAGAAAGATTGAATTTTTCGCGCTTGTAACGACCTAATTCTTCGTTGTATTTAATGTTGTAGTTGTGCAACAATTGGTTGATGGCCTCATCCGTTTCTTTGTCGCCCGTCCAACCCAAAGGATTAACGTTTGCATAGTCGATGGTAGCCAACATTTTTGGATTGAATTTACCGCCTTTGCTCAGCAACATTTCGCCGAAGTTGTTGGTAATACCCATTGAGGATTTGTCTTTCAACAAGGTCATCAATTTATCCATCAAAAGACCTTTCAAATCAGACAAGTTCGTTTCATGAACTTTCTCGATTTTCTCTAATTGGGTTTTGTCTTTTGCTTTGTCCTTTTTGTCTTTTTTAGCACGTTGGAACAATTGCTTGTGGATAACCGTTCCTTCGATACCTGATGGTGCTTTCAAAGAAGCATCTTTTGCATCACCCGCTTTGTCACCAAAGATGGCACGCAATAATTTTTCTTCGGGCGTTGGGTCTGTCTCACCTTTTGGTGTGATTTTACCAATCAAAATATCGCCTTCACCTACGTGAGCACCGATACGGATGATACCATTTTCGTCCAAATCTTTGGTCGCTTCTTCAGAAATATTGGGTATGTCTGGCGTCAATTCCTCTTCACCCAATTTGGTATCACGTACTTCCAATTCATATTCGTCGATATGGATAGAAGTAAACCAGTCGTCGCGAACAACTTTTTCGTTGATCACAATCGCATCCTCAAAGTTGTACCCTTTCCAAGGCATGAAAGCCACTTTCAAGTTACGACCCAAGGCCAATTCTCCGCCTTGTGTAGCATAACCTTCCGAAAGGAAATCACCTGTTTTTACTTTTTGACCTTTGCGAACCGCTGGTTTCAAAGTAATGCTGGTGCTTTGGTTGGTTTTCTTGTATTTGGTAAGGGTATATTTTTTCAAATCGTCTTCGAAAGAAACCAAACGGTCTTTTTCGCTACGATCGTAACGAACGTGGATTTCGTCAGCATCTACATATTCTACTACACCATTACCCTCGGCATGGAGCTGAATACGTGCATCACGCGCAGCTTTACCTTCCAGACCAGTACCTACAATAGGCACTTGTGGACGAATCAATGGAACTGCTTGACGTTGCATGTTCGAACCCATCAAGGCACGGTTGGCATCATCATGCTCCAAGAAAGGAATCAAAGAAGCGGACAAACCAACAATTTGGTTGGGCGCCACATCCATAAATTCTACTTCGTTGGGTTCTAATATCGGGAAATCACCTGTTTGACGAGAAATAATTTTATCATCAATAAAGTGTCCTTTTTCGTCCAATGGCATATTTGCTTGCGCAATTTTCATGGAATCTTCTTCTTCTGCACTCAAGAACTGGTAGCTCTTCATATCCACTTTACCATCTTTTACTTTGCGGTAAGGTGTTTCGATAAAGCCCATATCATTGATTTTGGCGTGTACGCAAAGCGTAGAAATCAAACCAATGTTTGGTCCTTCTGGTGTTTCAATCGTACAAAGACGACCATAGTGAGAATAGTGAACGTCACGAACCTCAAAGCCCGCACGCTCTCTGCTCAAACCACCCGGACCTAGAGCGGAGATACGACGTTTGTGCGTAATCTCTGACAAAGGATTGGTTTGGTCAAGGAATTGTGATAATTGAGAAGTACCAAAGAAAGAATTAATTACAGAAGAAAGGGTACGTGCATTGATCAAATCAATTGGCGTAAACACCTCATTATCCCTAACGTTCATACGCTCGCGGATAGTACGTGCCATACGGGCAAGACCCACACCAAATTGAGCAAACAATTGCTCGCCTACTGTACGTACACGACGATTGCTCAAATGGTCAATATCATCTACCTCTGCTTTACCATTGGTCAAGCGTACAAGATATTTGATGATGGTGATGATATCTTCTTTTGATAATACTTTTTTGTTTCCGCTAATGTCAAGACCTAAGCGACGGTTGATTTTGTAACGACCAACTTCACCTAAATCATAACGTTTATCAGAGAAGAATAATTTTTCGATAATACCACGTGCCGTTTCATCATCTGGGGCATCACTACCACGCAATTGACGATAGATGTGTTGTACCGCTTCTAATTCTGAGTTAGAAGTATCTTTATTCAAGGTATTGTAGATGATCGAATAATCACCGCTCACTTCTTCTTTTTGAACGAAGATGGTTGCGATTTTCATGTCGATAATCAAATCGATGCTATCGGCAGTCAATACATTATCGCGCTCAAGGATTACCTCGTTACGCTCAATAGATACCACTTCGCCGGTGTCTTCATCTACGAAATCTTCCGTCCAGCTGCGCAATACACGGGCTGCAAGACGACGACCAACATTGGCTTCAAGCGATTTGCGATCTGCTTTTACCTCATCGGCCATACCAAATAATTGCAAGATATCTTTATCGGTTTCGTAGCCGATAGAACGAAGCAATGTGGTAACAGGGAATTTCTTTTTACGATCGATGTAGGCATACATCACATTGTTGATATCGGTAGCAAACTCCATCCAAGCTCCTTTGAAAGGAATAACACGGGCAGAGTAAATTTTGGTACCATTAGGGTGCGTACTTTGACCAAAGAATACCCCTGGAGAACGGTGTAATTGAGAAACAACCACACGCTCAGAGCCATTGATGACAAAAGTACCACGGGGAGTCATGTAGGGGATATTACCCAAAAACACATCTTGAACGATGGTTTCAAAATCAACGTGCTCTTCATCATTACAACTTAATTTCAATTTCGCTTTTAGCGGAACAGAATAAGTAAGACCGCGTTCCATACACTCTTCGATGGTGTAACGGGGAGGGTCAATGAAATAATCTAAAAATTCAAGAACGAAAATATTACGGGTGTCGGTAATGGGGAAATTCTCCTTAAACACACGGAACAATCCCTCATTATCACGCTTATCGGGCGTAGTTTCGAGCTGGAAAAAGTCCTGGAATGATTGAAGTTGAATACCGAGTAGGTCTGGGGTGTCTGCCACATCGTGGATTTTACCGAAATTGACACGACCAGTAGCCGTTCTTTTTTTTGTAGTAGCCATAGTATATTAAAACTCCTTTTTACAATGTATATAAATGACGAAAACGCCCCACCGGTAGGCATCTTCCTACCAGACAGGACAGTCTGACATTAACAATAATTTCCTCTAAAAATAATGTGCACGCGCGTTGTAATTCCCGATAAGGGATTGCAAATGTAAGATATAGGCCTTAATTGAACAAATTTTATTCAAAAAAGCACAAATAAATAAAATTGTTAAAATTTTCAAAAAAAAGAAAACTATTTATTCGATTGCAATAAAATTTTAATGTCACCAACCAAACGAATCATTTCATGAAAAAAAACACTTTTATTTTGAACAACAAAATACAAAGATTTTATAAAGCCAATAATTCTTTCATCATTTCTTTGAGTGAAATAACCCAAATACCGTTATATATGGGAAATTTCTCTTGGCCAGGATACACAACTAGTCGATGCGTTGCTTTTACATCTTCGCAACCCAAATGAAAACCTTTTGAAACCGTTGGAACTAAAGAGCGTTTGATTTCGATAGCATAGACACTGTGATTACTATATTCAATTACAAGGTCAATTTCGGCTCCAGCCGCGGTTCGATAAAACCAAACTGTTGCCCCCTCGGGCAAGCAAGAAATGAGGTTTTCAATAACAAATCCCTCCCAACTAGCTCCTGCAACAGGGTGCCCCAATATTTCCTCGAGCTTTGTAAGATTAAGCAGAGCGTGGGTAAGTCCGCTATCTCTTATATATATTTTGGGTGCTTTTACCAACCGTTTACCCACATTCCCCGACCAGGGTTTTAGGCTTCTTATCAATAATAAATCTTCAAACAATTCTACATACGATTTAGCGGTAGGGGCTGATAGACCAAGGTTGGCGCCAAGCTGCGCAAAATTGACTTGCCCAGATTGATGATGTGCCAGCATTGTCCATAGTCTTCTTAGCGTAAGGGATGAGATACGCGGCCCCAATTGAGGAATATCCCTTTCTAAATAGGTAGTGATAAAATTGTTTCGCCACCTGAGGGATGCCTTGTCGTTTGCTGCAAGCAAACTATCAGGAAAGCCGCCGCGTAACCAAAGATTCTCTATTGCATTGTTTTGCTCAAAGTCTAATTCTAGAGCATTAATGCCCGAAAGATTTTTGTAGGCGATACGCCCGGCAAGTGTTTCAGACGATTGTTTCAAAAGATCTAAAGATGCAGAGCCCAAGATGAGAAATTGCCCTGTACGCAAACCTTCACGCCTTCGCCGGTCGATAACTCCCCGTAAAACTGCGAATAATTCTGGGCTTCGCTGAATTTCATCCAATATAATTAATTTGCCTTTATATAGCTCAAAAAAAGACTCTGGATCGGAGAGTTTGGCGGCATCTGACGGGCTTTCTAAGTCTAGGTAAATATAGCTATCCACAAAACTTTCAGCAATTAACTGGGCAATTGTCGTTTTACCAATTTGCCTAGGCCCTAGCACTGCCACCGAAGGAAATTCTTCGAGCAATTTTACTATTTCAAGTTGTGCAGCTCTATAAATCATCCTTGCAAATGTAAAACGAAAATTTCGATTTACAAGGATAAAAACAAGAATTATAGTATAAACTATTTCGCTTGTAGCAAAATTTTAATGTCACCAACCAAACGAATCATTTCGTTGGGTTGCAGCCCATCGTATTCGCCACGGATGCGGGCATTCTGATCCACCAAGATGAAATGATTATCATGGATAAAGTCTTTATCAATACTCACGCCTGTAGTATCGTCTTGGGCAGAAATGAGATAACTGTATCGCGCTTGATCATACAAGGCCTTTTTATCACCGGTCAAAAAATGCCATTGATTGGGGTCGGCCTCAAATTGTAAAGCATATTTACGCAAGGCAGCAGAAGAATCTTCTTCGGGATCAACGGTGTGGGACAAAAACAGCACATTGGGATTCCCTTTAAATTGTTGGTACACCGTATTGAGGTTTTCGTTCATCTTGGGGCAAATACCTTCGCAAGTAGCGAAAAAATACTCTACCACATATATCTTACCATTGGTCGTTGCTTGTGTAATGGTTTTGCCCTCTTGATTGATAAAAGAGAAGGGGCGAATTTTATGTTCTACCTCGCCATAAAAGGGCAGCGGCTTATCTTTTATTTTGGTGACACTATAGAAATAGGTCATAAAAGCGGCACTCAGCACTATAAGAAAAGCAACTAATACTATAACCGTTTTTTTGTTGTTCATAATGCTTGCAAATGTAAGTGATAAGTTTATTTGCTGTAAATTTGCCAAAATAAAAATTCCTTAAAAATGTATCCTTCTGATATTGTACTACCGATGAAAGCCGAATTGACCAGCAATGGCTTCGAAGATTTGAGTACCCCTGATGCTGTAGAAGCCGCGATGAATCAAAGTGGCACTACCCTTTTGGTTATCAATTCTGTGTGTGGTTGCTCGGCTGGTACAGCTCGCCCAGGCGTGTTGCGTGCTGTGCAGAATGCCAGCAAAAAACCAAGCCATTTAGCCACTAGTTTTGCAGGTTTTGATATTGATGCGGTGAAAAAAGCACGTACTTATTTATTGCCTTATCCGCCAAGTAGCCCAGCGATTGCACTGCTTAAAGATGGCCAATTGGTACACATGATTGAGCGCCATATGATTGAAGGACGCTCGGCCGATATGATTTCGGCTGCTTTAGTTGCTGCTTTTGAAGAGCATTGCTAAGCCACTCAAGAGATTAACAAAAAAAACCTCCGAAGAGATTAGTCTTTCGGAGGTTTTTTTATTGGGGAGAATGGCCTTCAAAAACAAGTACATCAGCTAAAAAAGGCTTGGAAAAAAGCTTGGGTTTGTTGGTGCTTTTTTTGCACAAAAATTTCCAAAAAAAAGTTCATGTTTTATAAATACTTTGTTATCTTCGTAATGCACCAAAATCATATATAATCTTATGAATCGGATTAGACAGCACAGTAAATTTAATTTTTTAGTTATGGTAATGATTGCCTTTTGCCTTACTACAGGAAAAGCGCAAACTTTTAACAGCGCAACCTCCACCGAAACAACTTATCCAATTGCACCATCGGCACCTACTTACTTCTTAGACGAGAATATCACCTACCTCCACAATTCTTCTATTTTTACACCATACTTTTATGCACCACCAGTTTACAGTGGTACAGCCTCTGCGGCTGCATGGTCGCACAAAATGTATGTTAATAGTTCAGGTTTTTCAGCTACCGACGGAGGTGGTTTCGCTCTTGGAGTTGTAGACCTAAGTGGTAACTACACTGGCTTAGTGACAACAGCCATGCCCAACGCATCAAATATCTGTGCCGCAGCCATACACGGCTTATGCCAAGAAAATGTAATTGTAGTATACGCACAACCATGCGGAGACAGCCTCATCGAAGGTTGTAATCCTTATTGCAATTATTATTATCAATTATACCATTGGGCACATCCTTCTTCTTTAATTCCAATAGGTTCTCCAGTAGCCTTATCAAGTTGTTCCTTTTTCGACCGTATCAGTATCGACATAAATGGAGAAGGTAACAAAGCTGCATTAGTATGGGGGCATAACAATAGTGCTTTGTATTGTAAAGCATTCGATTTTAGTGGAGCTACACTCAATGTTGGCCCTACTGTTTTGCTAACGAATAAAGGAAACCTAGCTGATGTAGCTTTTCGCAAGGACCCCACAACAGGCACGGAATACCTACATTACGGATATTTTAGCTACCTCAATCGTACTGATTGTGATGTAACATATCACAATGACGAAGACCTTTTTTTATCCGACCCCACTTTTGTACACCATTACACCAGCTTTGGAAGCATAATGAGTGGTACTTTTAGTGGTTTTACTACAGGGTTCAATTCCGAACCATCAAACCTAATTGGACGGGTTGATGATGTAAATTTAATCATTGATGCACCTGACCAGCAGGCCGCCCCTAATTGGAGCTATACTTGGAGCGAAAAAGGTGATGACAAAGTTTATGTGAGAACCTATAAAGACGGCATATCTAGTTCAGGAGACCCATCATGGGTCGCAAATGATGGCATTAGCACATCTGGATTTCCCCCCTTGTTTACACCAGGAATGATACCTACTATTGGCTACCACCCCAACAGTACACAATATTTGGTAGGCTTTGCTGGTGGGCCCAATGGCTACGTGGGCGAACAAATTCGTGATTTGGGCAGTTTGGTATCAGCAAGAGACTATTTGAACCTACCAAGTAATAATTACCCAACCAGTACCTATCCTTTAGTATCTTTAAGCAAAAACAACAGTGGTAATTTTTTATACTCGGTATTTGGGCAAGAAGATAGGCACGGCAACTTTAGTCTCATTCATCAAGGACACCCTTGGAGCAGCAGCAGTACTTGGCGACAAACAGACCCTAATGTATTAAATAACGCAACAGAAACTACGGAAGTAAGCCTTAGCCCCATTCCTTTCGACAACGACATTACCTTTAATGTAGCCAATGCTTCTGCTACCGAACATTGGACATTGAACATAACTGATGTTTTGGGTAAAAATTTGGCTACTATTAGGGGAACGGTTTCTCAAATAAATACCCAACTCAAGCAACACGTGAAAAACCTACAAGCAGGGCAATAATTTGTTCAAAGCCTTAGCCCCGTAGGCGTTCAAAAACATTTCAAGGCCGTTAAAAAGTAAAAACTTATAAATTAGGCACACTACTGCACGATGGGCAGTTGTGTGCTTTTACATACCCAATCTCATAATCTTCTCAAAATAAAAAAATCATGAAAAAAATACTAAATTTATTAGTAGCAGTTTTACTGTGCAGTATGCTAAAGGCACAAACTGCTACAATATACCGTAGCGGCTTACCGCTTAGCCCTACATATAGCACACTAAAAACTGCTTTACAAAATGTAATAAAAGGAGATGAAATACGACTAAGTGCTCATACTTTTAACGAATTTAACGATAGTATTAAAACATTTATTCGTATAAAAGGTACTATATCTGGAATAGACACTACTACCATTGATGGCAAAGGATTAGGTGCCGTATTATATGTTACAGCGGCATCGTCCATATCAACAGATACAGTTATTTTGCAAGATATGATCATAACTGGCGGGAACAACCCAGGCGTTTCAGGTGGCACCCATACAGGGGGAGGAATTGCGAGCAGTGGCCAAGTGGCACTGAAAGGCAATATGATTGTAAGGAACAATAGGTGTGGCGCAAGTGGTGCTGGCATAAGTTCAAACGGCACCCTAATTTTAATAGGTGGTGAAGGTACAGGTAGTTCAATAATCAAAATATACAATAACATAAATGACTATGCCATTGGACGAGGAGGAGGGATTTATACCTTTCAAGCTGATTTTTTTATGCAAGGAAATGTTCAAATTACAAATAATACTGCATATACAGGAGCTGGATTTTATTCTTTTAGAGCCGCATTTAACAAAATAATATTTGATTCAAAAGCTGGTACAATAGAAATAAAAAACAATAAAGCGGAAGAAAATGGAGGTGGTATTTTTATCGCCTCACCTCCTATGGGGCCTGGCACCATAGGCACTGGTGTTCAATTTAAAGGTAATATCATTATTGACGGCAATACAGCAAAAGGTAAAGGTGGGGCAATAGGAAATTCTGATTCTATGCGATTAATAGGCCCAGGCATCCAAATTACCAATAACCAAGCCGATGGCGGTGGCGGAGCTTTTTATGGTCATTTAAAATCAGTAGGTGGTTATACTATTTTAGATAATGTATTAGTTAGTGGTAATTCCACTGCTTTAAAAGGAGGTGGCTTTTATGTAGATTACAACCACAATCTGCAAGTTAACAACAGCCAAATCATTAACAACCAAGCTAATGGCGCAGGTGCTGCCAGTGCCTTGCACAACGATAATAAAACAAGCATCAATAATACACGCATTTACAACCCAACAACCACTGCTGCACGCCAATTGGAAGTGCAAAACAACTTTGTACTTAACTCTAGCCAATGTTGGTGGGGCGAGAGCGATACTACTGGTTTAATTAAGCACAA
>JAIXWS010000099.1 GCA_027491165.1 Sphingobacteriales bacterium
ATCAGTTTTCGATAAGTATTATCCACCAATCGCTACACGACAGAAGCTAACTACTTCCAATCCTGCTTCGGTAGATTTAACATATTCTGCTACCGTTTTGCTATTGTCTTTTACAAAAGCTTGGTGCAATAAAGTATTGTCTTTGAAGAAACGGTTTAGTTTACCGGCAGCAATTTTCTCAGCCATTTCAGCTGGTTTGCCTTCTGCCATAATTTGCTCAATGGCAATTGCTTTTTCACGAGCGATAACCTCTTCAGACAAGCTTTTTTCATCAAGTGCTAAGGGGTTCATTGCTGCAATTTGCATGGCTACGTCTCTACCAGCTGTCACCACGTTTTCGTTAGTCGCTTTGTTAAGACCTACCAATACACCAATACGGTAATTACCGTGGATATAAGGGATAACGGCATCCGCACTGACTTGCTCATAACGGGTGATATCAATTTTCTCACCAATTTTAGCCACCATTTCAAGCAATTTGTCGCCGATAGTAGCGCCGCCCATGGGCAAAGCTTTGATCGCATCGATGTCTGTGCTCTTGTGTTGAAGGGCTAATTCAGCTACCTCAAGACCAAAGTTCATGAAGTCTTCGTTTTTAGAAACGAAGTCAGTTTCAGCACTAATTACAAGGATAATACCATAATTAGCTTCTGGATTAGCTTTGGCGATAGCAACACCTTCTTTGGCATCACGATCGCTACGGTTAGCCGCCACTTTTTGACCTTTAGCGCGCAAGTAATCGATTGCTTTTTCGAAATCACCTTCGCTTTCTACAAGGGCTTTGCGGCAATCCATCATACCAGCACCGGTCATTTGGCGCAATTTATTTACATCTGAGGCAGTAATTGTAACACTCATTTTTGTATCGTTTTTTTTATTAAAATAGTAAGGTGTACATTAATCGAAAGCCCCATAATAGAGGCTTTCGAGGTATTATATTTTTGTTGTGTTGTGTGTCGTTAAAATTAACGGCTGCCACCTGGGCGGGTTCCGCCACCACCTGGGCCACGACCTGCACCTGCTGGGCGACCTGCACCACCGCGAGCGGCACCTGGAGCACGACCTGGTCCACCTGCACCAGCACCTGGGCCACGTCCACCACGTCCACGACGTTCGTTTTTGTCATCATCTTCGTTGATGTCTAAACCACGAACATTGTTTTCTTCAACATCAGATGCTTCTTCTTCACCATTTTCTTTTGCTTGGCTACGCTCTTGCAAGCCTTCCATAATAGCAGCAGTCAAATAGTTAGTGATGATAGCGATAGATTTTGTAGCATCATCATTTGATGGTACTGCATAATCTACTTTTGAAGGATCAGAATTGGTATCGACCATTGCAAAAGTTGCAATTCCCAAGCGTTTTGCTTCGGCAAGAGCGATGTGCTCGTGGCTGATATCTACAATGAATAGAGCTGCTGGTACACGTCCCATTTGAGAGATACCACCCAACACTTTTTCCATTTTGTCTTTACTGCGGCTAAGGGTCAAACGTTCTTTTTTGGTAACGCTATCCATAGTACCATCATCCAACATTTTTTGGATGCTTTGCATTTTCTTTACGCTTTTGCGGATTGTTTGGAAGTTGGTTAACATTCCACCCAACCAACGCTCGGTAACGAAAGGCATGTTTACAGAAGCAGCTGCTTCGGCAACGATTTCTTTAGCTTGTTTTTTAGTAGCAACAAACATTATTTTTTTGCCACTTTTTGCTACTGCTTTGAGGGCTGCAGCAGATTCTTCAAGACCAGCAATCGTTTTGTTGAGGTCAATGATGTGAATACCATTTTTTTCAGCAAAAATGTATGGTAACATTTTAGGGTTCCATTTCTTTTTCAGGTGACCAAAGTGAACGCCTGCTTCCAAAAGTTGCTGATGAAGGCTTTTATTTTCTTCCATTGTGGAATAATTGAGTAATGTTTTAAAAAATAGTTTTTCGAAAATGTTTGCCATTGCCACAATAGGCAGCAATGTTGCACCATACTAACGTTTAGAGAACTGGAAGCTACGACGTGCTTTGCGTTTACCAAATTTCTTACGTTCTACAGAGCGAGAGTCACGTGTCATCAATCCTGCGTGTTTCAACGTAGGGCGATATTCTGGATTGAATTCGCACAATGCACGAGCAATACCCAATTTAATAGCTTCTGCTTGACCCTTTGGTCCACCACCCGCTACAGTTACTACCACATCAAAACCGTCAATAGATTCGATTGTTTTTAGTGGTAACTCCACTTGGTTTTGGAGGTACATGATAGGGAAGTAAGCTTTGTATTCTTTTTCGTTTACCGTGATGGCACCAGTGCCTTTGCTCAAATAAACACGAGCTACAGCTTCTTTACGGCGACCAACGGCGTTTTTTTGCTTTTCCATTTATTGATTATAATGTCTTGAGAAAAAAAGGTTGATTATTTAAGTTCTTTTGGTTGTTGTGCTGTGTGCGGGTGAGTAGCTTCTTCGTAAACGAATAATTTTTTCACCATTGCACGACCCAATTTGTTTTTAGGCAACATTCCCTTTACCGCGCGCTCAATCATCAAATTAGGGCGACGAGCAAGTAAGGTTTTTGCCATTTCAATTTTTTGACCGCCTGGATGACCTGAATAGGTTTGGTATTCTTTGTCTTCCATTTTGTTACCAGTCAACACAACTTTACCAGAGTTTACTACAATTACGTAATCGCCGCAATCGAAGTGAGGAGTGTAGTAAGGTTTGTTTTTGCCACGCAAAACGTGCGCAATTCTTGTAGCCATGCGACCCAACGTTTGGTTGGTAGCATCTACAGTGTACCAGTCACGTACAACGATTTTTTCGTTTGCCGACTTGGTTTTGAAGCTTAGGTGTCTCATTATCTTTGTTAATATAAAAAATGCGATTTGAAATATCCCTTTGTATTGCAATGGAAGTCATCCTGATCGGGAAAAATTCTTTTCACTTATCTAAAGGGAGCGCAAAGGTAAAGGCATCATTCCTTCTAACCAAAGAATTAATGAACTTTTTTTGAGGGGTATCTGCAATTAATTGATTATCAATATCAAAATTGCAAAAATAATTTCAGAACCTTTGATAATTTGCTACAAATCATCCTACAATCTGTTCTATTCCCAACTAATCACTTCCATATCTTCGATAACTTTACCTTCATTGGTTTTGCCTTGCAATAAAAAATGATACCTCCCAGCAGGAAAGTCAGGGGTAGTTTGCAATACGACAACAGGAAATGTACCGCTCGAGCCAGTAGCTATTTGAATAAGATCGGGCACTTCCAACAAATCGGTATTCATTGGATAAGTAAGGCCGTTTAACACTAAAGTTTTATTGCAATAAATACTCAGGTTTTCAAGAGCCAATCCATCCACAATACAAGAGACTTCGTTTTCGTAACTACATTCTCTGTCGCCCTTGGTTTTAACAACAATTTTTTCTACAGCAATAGTAGTGGTAGCCACTGCCTTGTTCAAACTCACGATGCTATCACTTATTTTCAAAGCAGCTCCATCAACGACAAAAAAGGTATCACAACCCTCCTTGCATTTGCGGCAAGAGCCCAAAACAAATAAGGCAATAATAGGTAAACACAAAAATCGAAGAGGCCAATTAGCTTGTATCATAGCTGCTTTCAGGTGCAATTCATGCGCACCAAATATACCTTTAATTTTTATCACAAAGCTTTTTGATCAGTAACTTTAAACGCCTTCTTCTATCGTCATACATCGAGCCTCTTTAAGGATTCGTTATTTTAGATACTTTTTCTATACCGATTAATTGGTTGTCTTGATCACTAATTCTGAATACATAAGTACCATCAGCGTATGCACTCAAATCAACACTATGGGCATCCAACAATTCTACAATCACCTGTCCCACCATATTCATAACTTGAACATTGACCTTTACTGGCGATTCAATAATGATTCTATCCTGTGTAGGATTAGGATATAATTTTAATTGCTGTTGCCTATCCATGTTGGATATACTTGCCGTATTACTTAGCCATATTGTGTCAGACTGATTCAAGCAACCATTTGCATCGGTTATTTCAAGGAAATAATATCCTGGACCAGTTGTATTGTACTTTTTGGCATGAGCACCTATTATAGGCTTGTTGTTTTTATACCACTGATAGAACCTAAAAGGCCCAGTAGTTTCTAACCAAGTGCCAGTCAAACTTATAATAGGTTTCGGCGGTTTAGGATAGAAATCTATGTAGGCATTATTGGTCGTATCTACACATCCATAATTATTGGTAACCCTAACAAAATATACACCTGAATCGCTAAGGGTTTTTAAATTCTCTTTGTTCGTAGCGGGATTGATGGGTATAGAACCTTTATGCAGCTCGAATATATAGCCTACATAACCCGGATGACAAGTAAGGATTACAGAACTTTCTTGGCAAATACTTACCTCTGTAGGCGATAATACCGGTAATACGGAGGTATCTTCTCGAACATCTACTTGCGTTTTTGCCGAGCATCCAAATGTATCATAAACCGTTACAGCCCACTTACCAGTGCTATCTGCCGCAATTGTATCGTACACAGCGCCTATTTTAAGCTTGCTATTAAATGCCCATTGATAATTTTTAGCTGTGGCAGATACCGCTTTTAGGATAGTGGATTTACCACGGCAAAAAACAAAACCAGAAACGGATAATGAGGTGATGGTTACAGTAGGTAATGGATTAACCACAACAACCAAATTAGCTCTTGGCCCTTCGCATCCTTTAAGCGAGGTTTGACTGACATAATAATTGGTTGTGCCAATAGAGGAGGTTGTGGCAGATGGAGCCGTAGTGCTTGGTATGCCGCCCGTGGGAACCGTATACCATTTTAATCCAATACCCACTGCTCCTATAGCAGCACTTGGACCTCCAATACACAATTGAAGTGGAGAGATAACCGTTGGTAAGGGAGGTAGTGGATTAATCGTTACGCTAATTGCAGAGCGAGCGCCCTCGCAACCTGTTGTTGGATTACTTTGACTAACATAAAAAATGGTCGTGCCCGGTACCGATGTGCTGGGTATGGGCGTGACAGTGGAAGCAGCACCACCCGTGGCAGTTGTATACCATTTTAATAGAGTACCTGTTGCAGACAAAGCCGAAGCGACAGATGCCTCACAATACTCTATAGGTGTGAGCACTACTGGCGCTGATGGAGCAGGGTTGATGGTCACCACAATGGCTGCTCGAGGTCCTTCGCAGGCAGAAGTGTTTTTTGCACTTACGTAAAATGTTGTAGTACCTGGAGTAGTGGTACTGGGGATTGGAGCGATCAAACTCCTTATGCCGCCGCTGGCTACAGTATACCAATTGAGTGTATCGGTTATAGAAGACTTGGTGGCGCTTAATGCGATTGCCCCATCATTTTGACAATAAATAACTGGACTCGTTACTATTGGAGCAAGCGGGGTTGGATTCACTACCACATTAATACTGTCACGAGATCCTTCGCAATTCAAATTAGTCTTGGCACTCACCCAATAAGTAGTGGTGCCTACAGTTGCTGTAGAAGGGGTGGGCGCTGTGCGGCTACCAATGCCTCCACTAGATGTAGTATACCATATTAAGGTATCAGAGGTTAAAGCTTTGATAGCAGATAATGGTGCAGCAATTAGGCCCTGACAATATATTATAGGCGTACTCACGATAGGCTTTTCAGGTGTACGATTCACCACCACATGGATGCTATCTCTTGGCCCTTCACAATTCAAATTCGTTTTAGCACTCACCCAATAAGTAGTGGTTCCTACAGTTGCTGTAGAAGGGGTGGGCGCAATAGTACTGCCAATGCCTCCACTGGCAGTCGTGTACCAAAATAAAGTATCTGATGCGAGTGCTTTCGTAGCCGTTAAGGCTACTGCTGTTTCGCCTTGGCAATAGGTAACTGGTGTAGTAACAATCGGTTTATTTGGTGTACGATTCACCACCACATTGATGCTATCTCTTGGCCCTTCGCAATTCAAATGAGTCTTAGCACTCACCCAATAAGTAGTGATACCTACTGTGGCTGTAGAAGGGATTGGTGCTGTGCGGCTAGCGATGCCTCCACTCGCACTCGTGTACCAAAATAAAGTATCTGATG
>JAIXWS010000093.1 GCA_027491165.1 Sphingobacteriales bacterium
CAACTGAAAGGATCAGCTATGATTAGTACTCAAAAACTATAATCAAACTAAAATTTAGTAATAACATAAGTTTCGATCTTATTAAAAGCTGATACTGTTAGTAAATATTGCCCTGGAATTTGTTGGGTAATATCTAGGGATACCGAACTCATAACCTGATTATACGCTTGCTGAAATACAACAATTCCGCCCATTGTAGTTACAGTTATAAAAGCACCGCCAGCTTCGCCACCAATGGGCTCCGAAAAAGTACCTGTTATTACACCTGTTGTTGGGTTTGGAAATACTTTTGTAAATATGGTGTGCGAAGTTCCAAAGTCCGTTGGTAACCAAGAACGCTCACATTTGTACTCACGCTTGATGCGATTGCCTGATACGTCGTAACCATAATGTATTTTACATACTGGAGGGCCTGTTTGGGCTTTTGATTCTGTTAGATTGGCTAAAAAAACTACCCAAAAAATGAGCTTGGTTTTGAAAAAAAATTTCATAGCTTTAATTTTATTAATTACGATTGTTTTAAAAATAAATACTCGCACTTAACAAAGTGCCTGTATTAAAATTTACATTACCTGGATTACCAAATTGATTAGAATTTTCACCCGATTTTGTGAAATTTGCTTGTGCTTCAACTCGAAAACTAAATTGAGGTCCTAAGAAATACTCTGCACCAATTGATACCCCTGCAAGTATATCAACTTGTTTTTCAGACTTGGGAATCGCATTAATTGAAGGAATAGAAATTAAAGACCCAACTGTAACACCTGCATAAGGAGCTAAAGTCTTTTCATTAAAATAAAAGCGTTGTACAACCCCCAAACCAAACACTGAACCTATAGATTGTGCGGAGCGTATTGATAGATTGGGTTCAACCACATATTTTTTCCCCACCCATATTGGTGCAGCTATGCCATATTGGTTACCTTGAAAAATTGCACTTAATCCTATTTTCCTTGTGGTCTCTTGAGCTTTTCCATTCAAAGTTATTGCGGTAAAAAGGACAAAATGGAAAACTGATTTTTTAATATTCATTTCTTAATTATTTATTTATTAATAACAATATTTTCATACAACCTATGCCCAGCAATAGAAATATACAATCGATAATAACCTTTGGGAAAACGGGAAACCAAAATACTTAATTCATTTTCGGTAATTGAGGTATCGAACACATTTCCATTTGCATTCATACTTAAAGTCCCGAAATTAAAATTATCAGAAAAAGTCCCACTTCCTTGAGCCCTTTTAATCCATATTTGCCTATTACTACCATCTTTTGGTGCATCAATATTTAAACCAATAAAATTTATTGAAGGAATAGGATAAACTACCATCCTATAAAAAACGCCATTACTACTTAATTCCGTTTTTATATTAGGATTACCCACCACGCCCATTGGCGAACCGTTTAGGTCCAATAGTTTATAACCAGTAATTGTTGGCACTTCGAACATAGCATTTGGAGTGTTTGAGTCTATTTTACTACAAGAAGCTACTACAAAGAATAAGAACACTAAAATAAACTTTCCCATTTCAATATCTATTTAGAGATTTGAGTATTATAATCCTTGCGGACTTTTCTGTTTTTTATGGCTTTTGTTGTCGAATTTTTCAGCTGTAACATTTTGTTGCTGTTTTTTGATTTCAAGTACAATCCTTTGTCTAAAATAATCAATGCATGAGTTTTGCCTGAATACAATGAATCGTTAATGAATTTCAAAGTATCAACATTAACTTCAACTTTATGGTGAAACCATTCCATTATAAACATTTTATTTATTTGCTCGACAAAAATTCGTTCTTTAAAATCCCAAATAACACTTTGTGAAAAGGATAAGGAACAAGAAAAAATCGACAGACAAACAAAAAGTAATATTTTCTTTTTCATAACAATTTGCTTTACTTATCAGGTATATTGATATAAAAATACTTCCTTGTATAAAAGCCAATAAAAAAACTATTCATTCAGCTTTCTCTTCCTTTTTTTTGTCCATTTTTCACCTTTCATAAAAGTACTTTTCTTCAAAAATTTCAATCTCCTTACTAAAACTTTCACTATCTAGTTTCAAACATTTTTTCTTCAAATCATCAAATAATAACATCCAATTGATTGCCGTATCAACCTTATACTGAGTAAAAATCCTTTTCTCTTTTAAATTTTTATAAAATGTATCTAACATCATTCTGTTATGTTTGGAGTGCCATTGTTTTATTTCATTTTCATTGGCTTTTTTAAAATTAGTTGCTTTTTTACTATATTTTTGATCTGACAAAACAAAATAGTCATCTACAAACTTAATTCTATGGCGTTTACTAATAAAGGTTATTTCATTTACCAAAATTAAAGTATCATTTGCTTCAGCATTATAAATCACACCGCCGCGTTCAGTTAAACATTCAAAAATTGCAATGCTATCTCTAATTATCAAAAATTCTTGAAAAGTCCCTAATAAAGAAGTTCGGGCAGAAAAATACAATCCATTATTTTCATTCATTTTTTGAATTGGTTTTTTTGCAAAAACAAGATTACATATTAATAATATTACATGTAACAAAAACATTCTCTTCATAGTTATTGTTTTATTAAATAAGGTGATGCAAAAATTCCCGCTTGTCTTATAAATAATTGAGTGTTTAGTATCAACGGATGAAAATTAATAGGTAATGTTGGAACCCCCACAGCTATTAATGATCTTCCAACGTGAGATTGGCATCCAAAACCAAATCCATACTTCAATTTACCAATACCCCATAAACCTTTACCGTTTTCAATGTTAGCGGTCATTTTTTGGAGAACACTTTTATTGACATTATTTAATTTTATTGTCCATCCAGAATTATCATAAGATGCATAATATCTGCCAGCACCTGGCTTGAAATGATTCTTTAAATACTCAAGCTCTTTTCCTAAATGACTTACCTTTTCATATGGTCTTGTATTATAACCTGCTACAGAAATGTCGATATCATCATTAATATTGTATCCTGCTGAATGCCCTGTCAGATCGTCTTTTGTGACATGACTATTAACATCATAGGTTGTTCCATTAAATCCAGCCACTACATCTTGTAAGTTTGCTAATCCGCCCATTGCATACCCTAAATCTTGGTACCACTCATTTCCTTTTTCTCCGAGATAGCCTACATCACCATTAGTAAAGTTATAGGATGCTATGCCAAAACTTACAGTCATACCAGAACGCCCGCCAGTATAAAGAGCGGTACCTAAAGAATTACTGAAAGAGCTAAAAACAATACCCATGGAATTTGCCATAAACCCTCCTCCCTGAGCAATTTGAGCCCCAATACCACCTGAAACCCCTCCCACCAATCCACCTGCTACCATATAGCTCCACGTTCTTCCCGAGTTAAAATCCCATTTGGCAGGATTTAACTGTCCTCCATTTGCCATAGACCCTCCCGTATACATTCCAAATGCTACACCTATTAGTACTGCTGCAACAGGCACATTCCCATCAGGGTCTGTAAACGTCAAAGGGTTATTATTCGCATAAGAAAATCTATTGTAAGCTTGACTATTAGAAGGGTCAGAAATAAAATTATCCGGTCTCAACATTCTACCATTTAGAGGGTCATAGAATCGGGCATTCATATTAATGAGTCCATACTCAGACAACATTTCGTGTCCTGTGTAGCCTCGGTAAAGCCACACTGGGGGAGTAGGAGTAGCACCAGAAGTTAATGTTGGTGTGTAGCCCCAAGTATCTGGATTGCGCTCTCGCCCCCAGGGGTCGTAGCTCTGTTTGGCTACAATTGCTCCTGCATCATCGGTAAGGGTAACGATAGAGCCCAAATGATCAGTATAAGCTGCATAGTATTTGTAAATACCACCTTCTTCCACTACTATACCAACCAAGCCCACGTCGCCAGTGATGTAATGTAGTTGATGAGTTTTTGCGGTTCCTGTAAACTTTTGGTCAATTTCAAAATCTCCAATGTACCAGCGTTTGCGCACAACACTGCTAGGTGTTACTGAGCCTTGGCTTTGTTGGCTGTAAGCGCGGTCTTCATTGCCATCGTACACAAATTTTTCTTCATAATAATGTGCACCAATTTTTTCGGTTATTTTTTGCGCTTTATCAAATGGGGTATAGACAATATCTTGAGTTTCGTGGCTAATAATTGTTGCTGGGTCACTTACGCTTTTAACTGCATTGCGTGGGAAACCACTGTAAGCATAACTACCAACATCTGACTTTGAAGTTATTTGCCCAAAACTGCCCCAAAAACCACCACCGTAGGACATGTTAAGAGGAGCATGCATCATACCTATAGCACCCAATTTTTGCGCCTCGGCTTTAGTTAGTCGATCTATAGCATCGTATTCAAAATCTTCTTTGGTTTGTTTAATGTTATCAAATCGGGACAATACATTACCATTTGCATAGTTATAGGTCATCGATAAATCTTGTATGCCGGGTGTATAGAAACCAGTAGGTATACCATTGTAATAATTTACATTTGCAAATAAGCCATCAACTCTTTTAAAATTGGTAACTTGTCCATTTCCATTCATGGCAGTCGCTTCATAAAGCGTTTTTTCTAAAGATGGCGTAGAGGTGAAATTAGTAGTAATTTTTTGCAAAAAGCCATTAGCGTCATAATAATTTTTTGTTTTAAATCCAGATTTGATGTTCTCTGTTGTTAACGGATTATTGTAAACATCATATGTAAAACGCTTTTCGAAAGCCACACCATTGATTGTTTTGATATGTTTTGTCATTCCGCCTCCAATTGCATAATCATAATAATCTTCAACGACATCACCAGTAGGGCTTGTCACCATTACTTTTTGTATGGAATAATTTTTTATATTCCCATAATATGTGTAATTCGTTATATAACCATCAACTACTTTTTGTGTTACTCTGCCTGCAACATCATATACAAAGCTTGTTACTTTACCTTTTGGATCTATTTGAGATAATATTTGACCATAAGGGTTATAGTTGTATGTTGTAGTTCCAGCATCCTGGTCTATCATTTTTTTGAGCATACCCTTCACATCATATTCCTTTTGGATAAGTGTATGATAACCCATTGTAGTTGTACCTACCGAAGAAGCAATTTCATTACCCCAACTATCATAATTATAATGAACAGTACCAGCTATTCCATTAGATGATTTAATTAACTTACAAGAAGCGTCTGAAACAGATTTTTTTACTTTCCCATCAGGTAGGGTTATTGTCGTGGCTTCTTCACCTGAGCCTAAACTATAAGCATAACTTGTTGTTCCAAAAACATTAGAGCTAGAAGACAAACGGTTAAATTCATCATAGGTATTGTTCGTTACCGAAGGTATTTCAGTAGGTAAATAATTATTGGTACTTGAAGCTACATTACCTTTAGCATCATAAGTAGTTTTTGATTCTACCCAGGCACCACCAAATGTTTCTTGTTTAGTTTTTACCGGTCTACCTAGGTAATCATACCAAGTTTTGACATCGGGTGATGATGGGTCCTGAGTATAGGTATAATATAATTGGTTTGTCCCTAAATCCCATCCATCGCTATAATTTATGGTATAGCTTGTACTTATTGAAGTAGGGATGGTGGTTGAAGTCAGTTTACCCCATTTATCATAGGTATAAGTGGAAGTTAATCCGTTATAATCTTTGACCGACAATGGTTTACCCCAAAATTTATGGGTTGTTATGAATTTTTTATCTCCAATTTCATTTTGTTCGCTTGTCACGAAACGCCCTTTACTATCATACTCGTATTTTGTTGTCGGGGTATGAGCTGAAAAAGCCACTAAGGTGTTTTTTCTTGATAAAATAACATTACCAAAGAGATCATATTCATAGTACTTTTTCACAAAATTCACAGATGAGGCAGAGGGAAAAGATGATACTTCTTTTGTCAAACCATTTGGATAATAGGTACTGATACTTTTCACAGTAATTATAGGTTCACTGCCCCTTTTTGTTGTGGTAATAATTTCAGAAGGTCGATTAGGAATTGGTGAACCACCCGTGGCAATAAAAGTATTTGATGACGAAGAAGTCATAGTTAAACCACCCCCTGCTGTAGTACTTGAATTATACGTTACATTACCATATACATCATAGGTGTTTGTCGTAGTGGTCGTAACACCCTTCAGTAAATTTTGAGATATAGCAGAATTGTTTTTCTGCACGAAACAATAAGATGTACCAATTCTATCGAAACTAACGTTATTATCTGATTGATTTAATTGTACACCTGTGCTGTATAAAAAAGTTTTTGAGGTTTTGATATAAGGAGTATAAAACACTCTATTCAAATCTGATATGTTCTCAGTAACAATACCTTTACCTTCATTAATAAACTTAACACTTTCAAACCCTAATAATCCTCTGCCAGCCTTATGTGTACGCAGGTTTTTATATTTAAAATAGGTAGTATTGACTCCGCCAATACCATCTGGATTCGTAAATGATGTTGTTACATAAATTGGGTACTGTCCATTATTTACAGGGTATGTTTCGCCTGAACCTTTGGTATAAAAGTCTCCCGTACCAATACCAGTTCCTTTAGTTAAAGGCTCATAATTATATTCCGTAGTTCTATTAAAACCATCATTGACTTTGTGAAGCAACAGTGATTTATCGTTGGGTTTGAAATATTGAAACTGAGCAGAAGTAGCACCATGGTAATTCAATATATCTGTTTTGCCATCCCCATTATAATCACCAAGACATAATTTACCCCAATAACGAGTAGTAGATTGATTTTTTAATTCAAAACTTTTTCCTGAACTGTAATAAACTCTATGTTGTCGTGTTGGCCCGTTATTATAATAGTTGTAAATGTCAGATTTTCCATCACCATTAAAATCACCAACAACAATGTTATCTGTTGCATAAATACCATAATAGAATACTTGTTTAATATAATGATCTGAATTAATTATTGTTTCAGATTTAAAGGCCTTACCATCAGAATATCCTACCTCCCAATGAATATTTGGGAGAGAAGGGGGGTTAGGACAGGTCAATATATCCGTTTTCCCATCCCCATTAAAATCACCAAATTGTATATCGTGCCAAGTAGTGGGATATCCTAAAGAACTCATTAAATCCATTGAAATATAAGTGCCGGAAAAATTCAAATTAAAAATACGGGAAGTTCCATCTTCAATTACCATAATGTCTGATTTAGCGTCACCATCCATATTAATAATAGCAACTTGATCTGCATTGAAAAAGATATTATTTTCCTTGTATGTTGGATGGGAGGAAATGGGTACATCAATCATCTGATTATATATACCTAAGGAAGGGGATGAGAAAAAGATATTATAAGCAGTATGGTTACTAAGTATAGTTATAAAATCAGTTCTCCCGTCTCCATTAAAATCGCCGGTATAAAAATAATTATATCTTGGATTGATAATATTATAACTTGTTGGTGTTGGTATAGTTTCAGTACTTGCAAAGTATCCAGATGAATTCACATAACTAACTTTAATGTTATCTAATACTCTTGTTAAATCAGATCCAATAATTACATTATGAGTATTTGTTACAACCACATCTTCAATACCATCACCATTAAAATCAGAAGGAAGCATTGTATAAACATTCTTTAAAAAATCAATTTTATTGACATTTGCAAATCCCCCACTCAGTGATATACTCTCTGTGGTATTATAAGACCCGGCTGCTGGATTGAATATTTTCAATTTATAACCGGTATTATAGGGTAATTTGAGACTCGCATCAACAGCTTTCGTTGCAACTAATAAATCAGAATACCCATCTCCATTAAAGTCTGCAGAAAAAACATCATTTGAAGTAGATGAAATATCGACATCAGAACTTGTTTTTTCAGTAACATTGGAAGTAGTCACATCGCCATATTTAAATCTAGTTTCATTTAGGACTGTCTCATCCGGAGTAAATTCTATAAATTCAGTCATAAAAGAGGTGGTTGCATCCTTACCATAATGTGGTTGATATTTTTTAAACACTTCTCCTTCCGATTTTACTTCAATCTCGAATAAAACATACTTTGACTCTAAAGAATATCCACCATCATAAATGGTATTTTTATCAAATCGCCCTGCATACTTAAATGTAATAACGTTATAGGGGCTTAGTCCTGTGTTTTTATTGCCTGTATACCTAATCTCAGAAATTCTTGAATCGCGATCTGTATTATCATAAACAAAATCTATATAATTGCCATTTATATCTTCTACTCTATTTAACCTCCAAATCATTACTACTGAATTGTCATTTGACATAATTCTAGAGTCTGATGTGTAACCATATTCCATAATTGTACCATCTTTACCAATTACTCTGAACATTTTTGGACTACTACTTGATGTGCCATAAAAATCAAAGGAATTAGTTTGGGAAAAATTTTCTGACTCCAACCTATATGTTGTCCCATTAGCACCATTTGCCCCTGATACTGGAAATAACCTAACACCATCTAATAAAAAAACATCATTATTATTATATTTTACAGGTGTTACTTTCCCATCATGGTAGAAATCACTTCCACCTCGAGAAATAACGGATATCCCAGCTGATATACTCCATCCCTGGCCAGCTATTCCACTACCTCCTTGCGAATTATAAACTAATGATATGTTCGGGATCATTCCATTTGTGCCTGTGGGGCATTCAATGGGTATATTATAGGTTGATGCTCCATTTGGATTTGTTCCTGCAATCCCTTTAACTACACCTACAGGTTTTAAACTAATTGAGTTCGTTCTTGGAAAGCTTGAATTATCATATAATGAACTCCAATAAGGCACATCATAGGAATATGTTTGAGCATTAACTTCCGGAAAAATAGAAGTCAGAAATAAAATAGTTAAAAGTTTGATTTGGAATTTCATAAAAAAATGATTTGTAATTATTGATAATAGGACTTATAAAACAATACAGAACAAAACCTAAATACAAAATTATTTCTTCTGAAAACTCGAAAATTGTCACTTTCCGACAACTTTTTTGTCGGATTTGGACAATAAAATGAACAACTTAAACTTTACCAATCATTAATATTTGTTTACGAATATCTATGGGCGTTTTATCCGTTTGCTTTTTTACAAACTTATTCAATGCACTAATTGAGGAATAGCCCAAAGTGTAGGCTATAGATATTGTTGACTTCTTTTTGTTACCCAAGAGTTGAATAGCTTTGAGTAGCAATTGATATTTTAATAATTCCCTGGTACTTACTTTAAAAACATATTTGCATATTCTTAAAAGAGATCTATCATTATGAACTCTTTCATTGATGTAATTTGAAATATAGGTATGCTCAATGTTGAACTCTAAAACCCTGTTCATCGTATCTAAAAAGTGATTGGCTGCTTGAAACTGGTAATCGTTAATTTTAAGGACATCACCAAATTGTTTTTTAACGCGCGCTCTCATCTCAGACTTCAGTAAAGCAATTAACTCAATTGAGGAATGATTGGAATTCATTAAATCTTTAAGCAGAGTATAAAAAAAGCTGCCTGATATACTTGGGGAAAGGACTTTTTGCTTTTGAAACATTAGAGAATACAACAAAAGCAAATCCTCTTGTTGTAATTCATCAACAGCAATTTCAAAGCAAATAAATATTGACAATTTCTTTTTGCTCATAAAAGGAAATTGCTTCGGCGCAATGACCACTAGGCTATCACCGGTAATTATTTGTGTAACAAAATCAACAGAAAAAGCGTCCGGGCTTTCTTTAAAAACTAGTATCCTGTAACAACTAGTTGCTGCACTGCACAACAGAAGGTTTTCAGTTATTCGAATTCCACTATTATTATCCGACTTGCATATTGAATTTGTAGCAACGTTTAAAGATGCACGATTAACCATTCCAATAATATTTTAGGTTGCCTCTCCTTAAATGATATAATAAGCTGTTTATTTCAAATGTATTAGTTGAATACACAAAACAAACCTAAGTAAAAAATACTATCAAAACAAAATAAATTAACTATTAAAATAACTGATAATAATAACAAATAAAGCAAAATATTGCTTTTGCAAACTAGAATACATGTTTCGTAAACAATAAAGCCATATTATAGATAAAAATTATTTTATTTATAAAATTGCAACAATCGTTATTTTGACCATTTTTAAAACGAAAATATGCTTCAGTAATTTTGAACATCTGCCTGAATCGCTATTGAACTCAAACAAACTTTATGAGCAGAAATAATTAAGAAAATGTTGAATTCCTTCTTTTGAACAACCAATTTTTGTGTGCCTATTCAAAAAAAAAGCCCCAAATTTCGGGCCATAGGTTATCAAGAAAATGTACATTGGTTTGTTAATGTAGATTGTTCACTTTCCTGTGCTTGAAATTACATAAAACAGCACAAAACAATTTTTTGAGTTTAATGTTACAGGATTTGATTGCATTAAAAAACTATAAATGTCCTTTGTAACGTAAATAAAAAACTACTGTAGGAAATTTTTTAGCTTTTTTTAAAATCAAAAAATACTACTCAAAAGAAAAAACCCACGCAGATGCGTGGGTTTTACTCCATATGGTCGGGAAGACAGGATTCGAACCTGCGACCCCCTGGTCCCAAACCAGGTGCGCTACCGGCCTGCGCCACTTCCCGATTCCTTATTGTTTGTACACGCTACTAAAATTTACGCCGGTAA
>JAIXWS010000080.1 GCA_027491165.1 Sphingobacteriales bacterium
ACGGGGGATGACAAGTTGCGGTGTGGTTTTGTTATTGTTGGTTGAAACTATGAAAAATAATTTCTAAACAGCAACAACGGCGAAAAAAAGCCTAGGCTGCTGCCAAGCCCCTAAAAAGGGCGGCCCCATTCTTTTTAGGTCGCCTTTTTTGCTTACTTTTTTGGCGAAGCAAAAAAGTGACAAAATAAAAGATTCCTCCTATCGTCGGAATGACAGCATGTGGCGAGAAGCACAAAGAAAAATACTTGCCCCGACGGTGCCCGCCTGGATGAATCCGTTCGGACGGGCGACGCCTGAATAATTGAAGAATCTGACCAAGCCGACAAACAAAAAATTCCGCTCCCATAAAATGAAGCGGAATTTTTCTTTCCTTGTTCGAAAAAACATTTAAGCATCCACATCTATACCCGACTCAATATCCTTATACCGCTTCACTTGATCTAGGGCATCAGGAATAACATCGCTAATAACAGTGATGAAGGCATTTTGCTGGGCATTGTTGATGGCAAAATCAATGGCTTCACTTTCTTTCGGAATAGCTATCAGCTTCATATCTGGCTTTATAGCGCGGATGCCCATTGTCAACAAATCAATCAATTCTGCTGTAGGACGGCCACGTGTATTTTTATCTTGGCGGATAATGATTTCGTCAAAAATCTTGGCCGATTCTTGCCCAAGAGAGATAATATCTTCATCGCGCCTATCGCCCACAGCAGCAATTATACCCACTTTCACACTCGCTTCTACTGAAGTTACATATTTACCTAGCGCTATAATGCCATGTGTATTATGGGCATAGTCTAGCATAATGGTGAAGTTCTTGAACTGGAAAATATTCATCCTTCCGGGCGTTTGTGCAGGTGAAGTCACAAAGGTTTGTAAGCCTAATTGGATATCCTCGGATTTAAAACCATAAACATACAGGGCTAAAGTAGCACCCAAGGTGTTGTACACATTAAACTCCGCCTTGCCATTAAAAGTGATGGGTATATTGGTTACTTTTTCAATTCTAATTTTCCAAGTTCCCTTCATGATGGTGATATAACCATGCTCATATACCGCAGCAAAGCCACCTTTAGCGCAATGCTCTATGATGCGAGGATTGTTTTCGTCTAGCGAATAAAGGGCTATTTTACAGCTTAAATCTTTGCGCATTTTGTATACCAAATCATCATCCGCATTGAGCACTGCATAACCGTTTGGAAAAACAGTACCGGGCACAACAGCTTTTACTTTGGCCAATTTTTCGATGGTATCGATTCCTTGTAATCCCAAATGATCTTCTGCAATATTGGTCACCACAGCCACATCGCAATGATGATAGCCTAGGCCTGCCCGCAAAATGCCGCCACGGGCTGTTTCTAATACAGCAAAGCTTACAGTTGGATCTTTCAACACAAATTCTGCCGAAACAGGACCGGTACAATCGCCCGCAACCATCATTTGGTTTTGAACATACACACCGTCTGTAGTGGTATAACCAACCGTATGTCCTGTGCCTTTTACAATATGGGCAATCAAGCGCGTGGTGGTGGTTTTACCATTCGTACCTGTTACCGCAATGATGGGAATTCTTGCGCTTGTTCCCGGAGGATAAAGCATATCAATTACGGGTTCGGCCACGTTACGAGCAAGGCCGCTTGCTGGTTCTAAATGCATTCTAAAACCTGGGGCTGCATTTACCTCAAGCACCGCGCCACCTACTTCGTGTAATGGTTCGCTCAAATTGTCGGCCATAATATCCACACCACAAATATCTAATCCAATCACCCTTGCGATACGTTCGCACATCACCACATTGCTAGGATGTACAATATCGGTTACATCTTCAGAAGTACCGCCCGTGCTCAGGTTGGCTGTTGGTTTTACCCAAACCTCTTCGCCCTCTTTGGGCACAGTGCCTAAATTGTACCCATATTTTTCGAGCATAAAATGGACAGCATCATCAATTTTAATAGTGGTCAATACTTTCTCGTGCCCGTAGCCACGACGCGGATCTTCATTGGTAATATCGATCAACTCGGCAATAGTATGTTTGCCATCACCCAATACAGCTGCCGGTGTTCTTAAGGCAGCAGCCACAAATTTGTAATTGATGACCAGTACTCGAAAATCCCTTCCTGTGATATACTTTTCTACAATGATTTTTCTGGAGTATTTTTGGGCAGCTTCAAAGGCTTCAATGGCAGACTGTAAGTTTACAATATTGGTTGTGGCCCCTTTGCCATGATTGCCATTGACAGGCTTAATCACTATGGGATATCCTACCCTATTGGCCGTTGCTTCCAATTCATTCTCATCGGTAATGATAAAACCACGGGGGACAGGAATGGAGGCGGCCTCAAGAATGTCTTTAGTGCCTTCTTTATCACAAGCCAAATCTACGGCAATACTACTGGTAGTACTCGCGATGGTTGCTTGAATCCGACGTTGGTTTTTACCATAGCCTAGCTGTACCAGAGAATTTTTGTTGAGCCGAATAAAAGGGATATTTCGACGCACGGCTTCTTCTACGAGCGAACCCGTACTAGGGCCTAAGCGCACTTCTTCTCTGATTTCGCGGAGGTTTTGGATGTCTGTCGCCAAGTCATATGATTTACCCTCGATAAGCGCCTCCACCAAACGTACCGATGCTTTTGCGGTATACTCGCCCGCCTTAGATTCGATATAGGAAAAGACTACATGGTAAACGCCTTTCTGATCACTTTCTCGGGTACGACCAAAACCGGTGTTCATACCGGCCAATGTTTGCATTTCAAGTGCTACATGCTCAATAATATGACCCATCCATGTGCCATCTTCAACCCTTTTAAAAAAACCACCTTCACAGTCTTCGGAACAACGATGACTGTATAAAGAGGGCATCAAAGCTTTTAAATTTTCTAAAAAACCAGGAATCGTATTGCTGGGACGTTCTTCCATTTCTTGAAGATCGAGCAGCATGACTATAAGTTTATGTCGCTTGATAGACCAATAATTTGGCCCATTCATTATTTTAATATTCACTATTTCCATTGCCTACATTTTTTAGATTAGAAAAGTAGTGAATAATTTCAGGAAAAAATATTTTATCTAATTATTATTTAGATAATTATCATGAACATAAAGACCTCAATCATGTATTATTTAATGCCTCTAGCATTGAGGGCTTGATGGTATTTTTGCGCATTGGCATTGTGCTCCTGAAGGGTTGCTGCAAAATTATGGCTACCACTAAAATCTTCTTTAGCACAGAAATAGAGCAAATTATTTTTGGGTGCCTGCAGCACAGCAAGAATACTATTTTCGGAAGGTGTGCATATAGGTCCAGGCGGTAAACCTTCCACTTTATAGGTGTTGTATGGCGATTGAAAACTTGTTTGAACCCCTGTAATTCTCTTAATCATAAAATCACCATAGGCAAATCTTGCTGTTGGATCGGCTTGCAATTTCATCCCAATTCTCAATCGATTGAGGTACACACTAGCAATGGTCGGGCGCTCAGTTTTACTATTCGATTCTTCTTCGACAATGGAGGCTACAATAATCACTTGCTGCGGTGTTAGTCCCATATTTTGGGCCTTTTGTTTGCGTTCCTCATTCCAAAATCCTACATATTGTTGCGCAATTTTTTTAAAGACTTTTTCGGCACTGCTGTTCCAAAAAAACTCATAGGTGTTGGGCATTATAGCACACATGGCGGTATTGGTATCCAAACCATACTGCGACAAAAATGCTGCATCACAAAATACCTGCTGCATCACCGTTGAATCGGCCTCCAATTGGGTACTGACGAATCGTATAAAATCTTGTTTGGTGCGCAGTTTATTCAATACCAATTGTACTGGCGTTTGCTTTCCTGAGCGCAACATGCGGACAATATTGTAATTGCTCATGCCTTTTTTGATTTGATATTTACCTGGTCTGATTTTGTCTTTTAAACCAGCATTCTTGGCCAACAAATGAAAGCTATTCATATCTCGCACAAAGCCTTTCTTTTCTAATTCAATGGCCACCTCATCATAAGTTGCCCCTGTATGGATATAGAGAAATTCACCTTGCGCAAAAGCCCCAGTATTGGGAACAAAGAACAAGTAAAGCCCAACAAGAGCAGCCATAATGAATACTACAGAAAACAATTGTAGCAATTTGTTCTTTGATTTTTTTCCTTTAGATTTTGTAGCCATTTTGGATTTAGAATATAGCTTGCAAGTTAAGGAATCAACTCATGGCATGAATAGGGCACAAAAAAAACCGACAGGATTTGTCGGTTTTTTTTGTTCAGAAATATATCAATTATTTTTGTGCTGGTGTTGTTTGTTTGGGACTTGTTTGTTCCGTAGCCTGTTTTTTAGGTTCAGCCATTTTTTTGGGCTTTTCAAAAAACATAACCGAAACAATACAAAGCGCCCCGATTAATCCCATTGCCGTCCAAGTTCCTTTTTCCATAACATCACCCGATTGTTTTACACCCATTATTTGAGTGCCCATACTGCCGAAACTACCCGACAAGCCACCACCTTTTGGATTTTGGATGAGTATAAAAAAAGCAAGAACAGCACAAGTCAATAGTATAACTACAGTAATGAGGGTGATCATGATAAATTTTCCTTGTTTAAATGATTAATTTTGGCGGCAAAGTACGTCTTTTTTTCAGGATTCTGCAAACTTAATTTTCTGTAAATTTCAATTGCTTTGTCATAACGACCTTGTTTTACGTGTATTTCGGCAAGGGGTTCACTCACCATAATATCTTGTTTATCAATGGAGTTAATGGCCATTTCAAATACCGCTTCGGGAATATTATCATCTTCTTCGCCCATTGCAGCCGCTAATTTTTCACGTTGCCACATAGAGCGCAGCATGGCTTTATCTTCTTCTTCGCTCTTTTTGGCTTCATTTTTTTTCTTTAAAAAAAGCAACCATTCATCAAAGCCCATCATCACCAACAATGATTTTTCATATTCTTCCTCATCGGCCTTTTCGGGTATTTCATCCGATACCTCTATCCCTTGGTGCTGAAAATAATTATCTACATATACCGGTTGTACCCATTCATCTACATCATTTTTTTCTTGAATCATTGATTCGTCCAAAATCAAGGATTCCTCTATATCTAATATTTCTTCTACACTTTCTTCTTGGGCAATATTTTCCTGGATATGGGCTGTTGCTGCATTTTCTATTTGTCCATTTGCGCTGCTTATAGCATTGTAAAAATACATCCAGTTGCCCATGAACAACTGACTGTGCTGCATCATATTTTGAGAAAAACCTTCTTGGGCAAATTGCTCTGAAGACCGCATCCACTGTGCGGGCACCAAGTAAGGATGGCGCTCCAATAGCACAGATAATTTTTGTTGTTCCGTTTCGCTCAGGCGATGCGGTTGTTCCAACCAATTGTTGATAAAAGTAGTTTGCGCTGCCATCATTTAGTTTTACAAATAAAAGTCAAGTTATTGAAACAATCAAATTACCAATTCACAAATGCCTTATTGAATATATCGTCGGCCAATTGTTTACCAATTTCTTCTATCAATTGATTTTCGACATTTTGAAGGGCTTGTGTAGCAGCAAAATCTGAGAATCGCGAAAAAGATTGTTTAAAACTCGCCTTGGGATTCTTTTTATTTACAAAATCTATTTGTACTGTAATCGTCAAACGATTGAGTGAAGCCGTTTGGGTATTTTGGACACCCGTAACGCTAACATTATAAGCGATAATAGCACCCGAAATATCGTAATCGGCCTCATCGCTATTGGTGGGCGCAAGACCTGTTTGCGACAAAATTCTATTTCTTATTTTATCAGTAAGGGTAGCCGTAAGTGAAGGCACGACATTTCTTGCCCTATTGTCGAGCGTATGAAAATTAATATTTTTCCCCTCCACATTGGCGCCTGTAAAGCTGTACACGCCACAACTATTAAGTATAGTGCAGCCTATAATGGCCATTAAAAAAAACAGTCTTTTCATGTATATTTTTTTAAAGAGGTCTATTTAGTCTTTAATATCATATTCCTTTATTTTTCGGTACAATGTTCGTTCCGAAATCCCCAATTCATTGGCTGCATCCCGACGGCGATTTTTGTGTTTGCGTAGGGCTTTTATGATAAATTCTTTTTCTCGATCACTCAAAGCCAGCGTCTCTTCTACTTCTTCATGATGATCCATTAGTTGCTCAGCTTGTGGGTAATACAGAGGATTGCCGGGTAAATAATTAGCCGTAACAATGGGATTAACTTGTTCGATGGGTTGGTTTACAAAACTTGAATTTACATTGGGCATTAAATGCTCCATGTTTTGGGCAGAAAGATTAACTGATTGCGCACCCCTTGCCATATCAAAAACCAATTGCTTCAAGTCGTTCAAATCTTTTTTCATATCAAAAAAGAGCTTGTAAAATATATCTCTTTCTGTATCGGTAAGGGTATCACTTTGATGACCATAACTGCCCGATGTCGGCATCAAAGCCATACTTGCTGTTCGATCATTGGCTTGTGGCAAAAAACGTTGCAGCACATCAGCAGCAACATAACTATCATTGGCCAAAACAGAAATTTGCTCGGCAATATTCTTGAGTTCACGAATATTACCGGGCCATTTATAACTGAGTAAAAGCTGATTGGCACTAGGGTCTAGCTGAATGGGTTTCGTACGGTATTTTTCAGAAAAGTCAATCGCAAATTTGCGGAATAGAATAGGAATATCTTCTTGTCTATCGCGTAAGGCTGGCACCCTAATCGGCACTGTACTCAAGCGATAATAAAGGTCTTGGCGAAATTTTCCTTGATAAGTCAATTCCAACAAATCCTTATTGGTAGCAGCGATGACACGTACATTGGCTTTTTGTACTTTGGAAGAACCCACACGGATGTACTCGCCCGTTTCGAGCATACGCAATAAACGAGCTTGGGTACCCAAAGGCATTTCACCAATTTCATCCAAAAAAATAGTTCCACCATTCACCGTTTCAAAATAACCCTTGCGGCTATCGACAGCACCGGTAAAGGCTCCTTTTTCGTGACCAAATAATTCCGAATCAATTGTCCCTTCTGGAATGGCGCCACAGTTTACCGCAATAAATGGATTGTGTTTGCGGGCCGAAAGCGAGTGAATAATTTGAGAAAAAATCTCCTTACCTACCCCACTTTCACCGACGATTAAAACCGTCAAATCGGTATTGGCTACTTGCTCGGCCACATTTAAGGCATGATTAAGCCCAGGCGAATTGCCAATAATACCAAACCTATTTTTTATGCTTTGTAATTCCATTAAATGATTTTTTTAGAAAACACCATTCTGTTTCAATTTTATCGGTATCCATATCTCTTCCTCGGAATCTGGTTCATTGTTTTTATACTGGGCACCCAATATTTCAAAATGCGGTCGATTATCAACCACATAATCAGAAGCGGGCAACCAAGTTCCAAAAATATACTGAAATACACTTATATCGCTACTCAAACCTTTATACTCAAAAACGGCATACAGACCAGCAGGCAATACAAAGCAATCCATTTCATCAGGGACAGGATCAACGCTTGAAACCTGGACAGCTGCCCATTTTTCGAATGGGGCATTTATATCGAAATTGCTAAAAATGAATGCTTCAGGATACACCTGCATCGAAATCAAATCCTCATTAATCCTATTTTTAATTTCATTGCGCCGAGGCAAAAAGCGCTTCCACAATCCTAGTGTCTGATTGTTGGCAAAAGTCATGTCGACTTGTATACCTATCAAATTTCTATGAGGTGAATTTTCTATTCGTGGTTGCATTAAAATTTATTCGGGCTTAATTCTTACTATTTTGTTGTCTTTAATGACCACCAACTCACTATTCATTCTTTTTTTGAAGGCAATTAATTTTTCATAAACCTTCTCCATTCCTTCAATAATTTTTTTCTGTTGCTCACTTCTTTTATGCTCTTTCATAATATTTTTTTAAAGCATTAAACTTAAAATTATCAATAATAGTCAACTCGCTTTCGCTTAATTTTTCAGCAATTAAATCAGCCCTTTGATTTGAGTTGTCAAAAATTAGCACTTCATCCACAATTGGCAAATAAATTTCAAAAAGATTTACAATTCCTTTTATGTACCTCCTTTCAATTACATCAACTTCAATGTTATGACCACCTTCAATTACTCTTGTTTTTACTCTTTCTTTAGCTAATTCAACATTTTGCAACCAAAAAAATAAAAGTGTGGTTTTATAACCGTTTTTCTTTCCTTCTACTACTTTATTTTTATAACTTTTAGTGGACAATGTTGTCTCAAATCCAAAGCTCACGTTATCTCTTAGCAATTCATTAATCCGATTAAGCATTATTCTACCCGCTTCAAAAGAAACTTTTTCAGGCTGAAAAGGTGACAAACCTTTGGCTATTTCATCTGCATTTACAAACTCTTTACAATTTAAAATCTCAGGTAAAATTGTAAAGGACGCTGTCGTTTTACCAGCACCATTACATCCTGCAATTATATAGAGATTTTTATCACTCATTTAGTTATATATTGACACAATCTCCCCCAAAAGCGTACCTGATGTAGCGCTTGTCACTTTTACCATGACATAATCACCTTTGTTTAAGTCATAAGCTCCCTTCGGGAAAACCACCACTTTGTTTTGGCTATTGCGCCCACTCCAATGTTCTTCGCTGCGTTTGCTGGTATTTTCAATCAATATTTCAAAAGTCTTGCCTACCGATTGTTGGTACTGCGTGAGCGAATGCCCCCGATACATGGCAATGACTTCTTCGATTCGGCGCTTCTTCACCTCTTCGGGCACATCATCTTCATATCGGCGTTCGGCAAGGGTTCCAGGTCGTTCGCTATAGGTATACATGTAAGCTAGGGCAAATTTACATTCGTCCATCAGGCTCAAAGTATCTTGATGCTCCTCTTCGGTTTCACCACAAAAGCCAATTATGACATCGGTACTGATATCGCAATCGGGCATTATTTCTTTAATGCGTTTTACCTTACTCAAATACCATTCGCGGGTATAGGTACGGTTCATCATTTGCAAAATACGCGTGTTACCGCTTTGCACGGGTAAATGAATACACTTACAAATATTGTGGTACTTGGCCATGGTGTGCAGTACATCATCGGTAATATCTTTGGGATGTGAAGTACTAAAACGCACACGCAATTTTGGGCTGATTAAAGCTACTTTTTCGAGCAGCATGGCAAAAGTTACCGAATTGCTTTGGTCTTGTTGATGCTCTGGCGTAAAATGGTAAGAATCCACATTTTGACCCAACAAAGTAATTTCTTTATAACCGGCATCAAATAAGGCCTCGCATTCTTGCAAAATACTCACTGCGTCTCGGCTACGCTCACGACCACGAGTAAAGGGCACCACACAAAAGGTACACATATTATTACAACCCCGCATGATGCTTACAAAAGCACTTACACCATTATTATCTAAACGCACAGGCGAGATGTCGGCATAGGTTTCTTCTCTGCTCAACAATACATTCACCCCTTTTTGTCCACTCACTGCTTCTTTAATCAATGCAGGCAAACTGCGGTAGGCGTCTGGGCCAATCACCATGTCCACTAATTTTTCTTCTTCGAGCAATTTGGCCTTTAAACGTTCGGCCATACAACCGAGAACGCCAATAAGCGCACCTGGCTTTTTCCTTTTTTCGCGGCGAAAAATATGCAGTCGATTGCGCACCGTTTGTTCGGCCTTATCTCGAATAGAGCAAGTGTTGATCAAAAACAAATCTGCTTCTTCCATTACAGTGGTAGGGCCAAAACCGTCTTCTTTTAAAATAGAAGCCACAATTTCGCTGTCGCTAAAATTCATAGCGCAACCATAACTTTCGATATAAAACTTCTTGCTGTACAAAGCATCTTCGGCCGTTTTTGCAGCCATTGCCATCCCTTGCAAAGATTCGTCTACTTCTTTTTTTAACAATTCTGCCATAATTGCAGTCCTTCAATTTTGCACAAAGATAGGATTTTGCAGTACATTTAACCCCTTAAACAAATAGACAGTTATGCGCAAAATCGGTCGCTTTTTATGCTGTACATTAATAGTATTGACATTTGTGAATACTTCTTTTGCCCAAGGAATGAAAGACCCCACGCATTGGACTTATGAAAGCAAAAAAATTGCAAACAATGTTTATGAGCTTCATTTTAAGCTGAAGCTGGATGAAGGATTTCATATATGGGCCATTAATGTGGGTGGAGACGGTTTTCAAATAGTTCCAAAATTCTATTTCGACAAAACGCCGAAGGCAAAATGGATGGGCAACATCAAAGAAAAAGGGAAATTAATGAGCGAAAACATGGAGGGCATTGAAGGAAAAGTAAATTACTACAGCCGAGAAGTAAGCTATACCCAAATAGTACAAGCACCTGCTGGTAGCATCATAAAGGGCAAACACGAATACCAAGTGTGCAATGATTTTATGTGTTTGCCGCCAACCGACAAGCCCTTTACCTTTCAATTGAATTAAGTTTTTTATCACAACCAACATTTTAATTACGAATCTGAATGAAGCATTTTTCTAAATTCCGCTTATTGATTGCCTTTTTTTTATTGGGTGGCCTTTGTGCACAAGCCGAAATTGTAAAGGACCCCACCACCTGGACCTATGAGGTAAAAAAGACTGGCGAAGGAAAATACAATTTAATCTTCCATGTAAAACTTAAGGAGCATTGGCATATTTGGTCGATGAACCCTGGCGGTGATGGTTTGCAAATCCCACCAACATTCACGTTTAAGAAAAATGCACAATACAGCATCAAAGGCAAAACCACCGAAGCAGGCGCAAAAAAAACCGAAACTATGGACGGTGTTGATGGGCCAGTGAGTTTCTTTGAAAACAAAGTGGATTATACCCAAAGCATTGAAGCGACAAACAACCAAAAAATAAGTGGCACTTTAAAATATCAAGTTTGTGATGAATCAATGTGCTTGCCACCCACAAAAAAAGCCTTCTCCTTTGAAATTACAGACGCTGGAGAAACAAAAATAGATTCTACGACAATCGACTCTGGTGCAACAGTAACAGCGACAATCGATACTGATAAAAAAGAAAGGAACACAGCGGCAATCATAACCCAAAGCAGCGACAAAGAATTACCGAAAGAGCAACGCAGCAACTTAATGTTGGTGATAGAAGGCATCTTGGGAGGCTTATTCTCAATTATTACGCCTTGTGTTTTTGCAATGCTACCGATGACAGTAAGCTTCTTTTTAAAACGCTCAAAAGATAAAAAAACGGGTATTAAAGTTGCTTTGCAATATTCTTTTGCCATTATTGTCATCTTTAGTTTATTGGGCCTTTTACTCACCTTGGTAAACAACAAAAACATCTTGTATGAGTTTTCAACACATTGGGTTACCAACGTGGTTTTCTTTGTTATGTTCTTGATTTTTGCCTTCTCCTTTTTGGGTGCATTCGAGCTTACATTGCCCTCAAAATGGAGCACTATGTCCGACAGCAAAGCCAATATGAACAGCTTTAGTGGCATCTTTTTTATGGCGCTTACATTGGCCATTGTTTCCTTTTCGTGCACCGCACCTTTTTTAGGCGGACTCATTTCTGAAATATCGAAAGGCGCAAGAGTTGGACCATTTTTTGGATTCTTAGGTTATGGTATTGGCCTTGCCTTACCCTTCACTTTATTTGCCATTTTCCCACAATTATTAAATGCACTCAACAAGCAAGGTGGATGGTTAAATGCCGTGAAAGTCACTTTCGGTTTTATTGAATTGGCTTTAGCCTTCAAATTCTTGTCGAATGCCGATTTGGCAAAGGGTTGGCGCTTGCTCGACCGCGAAATTTTTATCGCCATTTGGGTGGTCATTGCAGTGGTTTTAGCCTTGTATTTATTGGGTAAAATTCGTTTTTCGCACGATAGCGAAATGCCTAAAAATGATTGGGGATTGCCCTATCTTACGGTTACGCGTACCATGTTTGCACTGGCTTCTTTGATTTTTGCCTTATACCTTTTGCCAGGTATGTGGGGCGCACCCCTAAATGGAATGGGAGCCTTTGTGCCACCAATGGGTACACAAGATTTTGTGGTTGGTTCTGGGGGGAATAACAACACCGCAACAGCTGCGCCGCATGAAGGTCCTGAACGCCGCTATGCCGAGCGTATGAAAATTTATGAACCCGAAGCGGTGAAAAAATTTGGCCTCGAAACCTACTTTGATTATAACGAAGGTTTGGCTGCTTCTAAAAAACTGAAAAAGCCATTGATGCTTGACTTTACGGGTATTACTTGTGTTAATTGCCGCAAAATGGAAACACAGGTATGGAGCAATCCCGAAGTATTGAGAAGATTAAAAGAAGATTTTATTATTGTATCTCTTTATTGCGATGCAACACAAGTGGACATCCCTGAAAAGGAACAATTTGAATCAGACTTTTTGGGCACAAGAGTTACTTCTTTAGGGCAATATAATTCGCATTTGCAAGCCACAAAATACAATGCCAACACCCAACCATTTTACTTTTTTGTGGATGAAAACGAAAAATTAATGGCTGATAAAGGCTATGGTTATGACGCAGATGTTCAAAAATTCATTGCTCATTTAGATGCGGTAAAAGCAAAATTTAAAGCGCAGAATCCTTAATAATTTGGAGGCTGAGAACAGATCCCTACGGGATGACAAAAGCTGGAAATAATTAGCATTAATCCCAGCATTTTAGGATAAAAACCTAACGCACATGATACAAACACTCAACCTATTGGTGCTGCCCGAAGAGGCCACACAGGAATCTATTCTCCTTAAATATATTGCGGTACAAATAGGCGTAAAAGCAAGTCGTATTCATGGTTTTCGCATCGAGCGACAATCTATAGACGCCCGCAGCAGGGTGGTAAAAATTCAATTACAAATCTCTGTTTATTTAGACGAGCCCATGCCCGAAAACGAGGCATTTGATCCACAACTACAAAATGTAAGCAACAAATCTAGTGTAGTGATTGTGGGTGCTGGACCTGCAGGCTTATTTGCAGCCTTGCGTTTAATTACTTTGGGCTTCAAACCCATCATCCTCGAAAGGGGCAAAGATGTGCGGAGTCGGCGTAGAGATTTGGCCACTATGAACAAAACCGGACTTGTTCATCCCGAATCCAATTACTGTTTTGGCGAAGGCGGTGCGGGCACCTATAGCGATGGAAAATTGTACACTCGCTCTACCAAACGCGGTGATGTAAAACGCATCTTGAACTTATTCGTTCATTTTGGCGCCGAAAAGAATATTTTGGTGGAAGCACATCCCCATATTGGCACCAACAAATTACCCCAAATCATTACGGCCATGCGCGAGCAAATTATTGCTTGTGGTGGTGAGGTTTTATTCGAAACAAAACTTACAGA
>JAIXWS010000068.1 GCA_027491165.1 Sphingobacteriales bacterium
ATTATTACTTTTGATTGCCGCTTTGATAGGCGAAGATTGGAAATCTATGTATGATTTTGCCCTTGCAAATGATTATCGTTTTTTGAGTTATGGTGATGGTTGTTTGCTTAAGTTTAGGCACTAAAGAAAGTTCAACAACAATTTCAAATGCCTTTTTTTAAATTAGAACAACCAATCTTGTTTTTTGGTAATAAGCCAATATTTTATGACTACAAATACCACTTGCGCACTATCTTGTAATACATTTTTGTAATTTATTTAATCAAAACTTTTGAAAGCAATGTTATTTGCCGCTGGTCTTGGTACCCGGCTCAAACCCTTTACTGATCATCATCCTAAGGCTCTTGCCCCTGTTTTGGGTAAGACATTATTGGAGCGTAATATCTTGTATCTGCAGCAATTTGGTATCAAAGAAGTAGTTGTCAATGTCCATCATTTTGCAGATCAAATAGAGCAAGTGCTTATGGAAAATAATGGCTTTGGTAGTCTTGTTCATATTTCTGATGAGCGCGATCAAGTGTTGGAGACTGGAGGAGGCTTACTCAAAGCATATTCATTTTTTAGTGATGAGGATTTTGTGGTAATGAATGTCGATATGCTAACTAATTTGGATTTAAAAAAACTTATACTTGCTCATCAATCTTCGCAGGCATTGGCTACTTTGGCTGTAATGCAACGCAGCTCTTCTCGCCAATTGTTGTTTGATACGGCTATGCAACTTTGTGGTTGGCGCAACAATACCACTGGCGAAATTAAGGCTTCACGACCTCTGGAGCATACAAGCGATTTTGCATTTAGCGGTATTCAAATTATCAATTCAAGTTTCTTTCAACAAGTTACACACTCAGGTAAATTTTCTATTATTGATGCCTATTTAAAACTAGCCGAAACACTTACCATCAAAGGATTTGACCATAGTGGCGATTTGGTTATCGATGTTGGTAAGCCTGATAGTTTGCTGCTTGCAGAGCGATTATTTTCTTAAAAAATTATACATTATGAACTTAAAAATAAGCATACTTGCTATTGGCTTAATGGTGTTTACTGCCTGTGCTAGCAACACAAATACTGCAGATAAAAAGGAACAAATTTATACTGGAGATTTTGCTGGTTCGCCTATTGAACTCAGTATTATCCAACTTGATGATAGCAGTGTAAAGGGTGAAAGTCGGCATCGTGGACAAGTCAGTGAAATGAGTGGCAAGCGCATTCCTTCTGACAGAGGCTATGTGTACCATTTAAAAGAATTAGGCACCAGTCGCTTTGAAGGCACTTTTGATTTTGAGCTAGATACTGCTCTAAATCTCATTTTTGGTTCTTGGCAATTGGCAGATACCAGTGGTAAAAGTGAAGCTATTCTATACACCTTGCAGCCCCAATTATCCGAGTAGCGTTTCCCAATCTCCTGCACCTGCTCTAATTAATTCTGGTGCACCTGATGTGCAATCAATTACCGTAGAAAGGCATACTGCGCCTAATCCACTGTCTATCACCATGTCTATTTGTTTGGTGTATAATTCTTGAATGGCCTCTGGATCGGTGTAGTACGCTATGTCTACATCCATCGGTAAGGAAACACTCATAATAGGATGCCCCAATTCTTTGATTAATCTTTGGGTTATGTTGTGATTCGGTACACGCAAGCCAACGGTATCTTTTTTCGTTTTCAACATTTTGGGCACTAGCTTGCTGGCTTCTAAAATAAAAGTATATGGCCCTGGCAGTGCGCGTTTCAGGATTCTAAAGATGCTTGTATCAATGGGTTTGGCAAAAGTGCTGAGCTGACTAAGGTCTGCACATACAAAAGATAATTGTGCTTTTTTAGGGTCTATTTTTTTGATGCGGCATATTCTTTCAATCGCTTCGGTATTATAAATATCACAACCCAATCCATAAATCGTATCGGTGGGATACACAATAACGCCGCCACTGCGTAGGCAATCTACCACAGATTTAATATGGCGTTCTTGAGGATTATCTGGATGAATATGTACTAACATACCCATAAAATTATACTTTCGTAGCAGCAATACCAACTTATGTTTTCAATCGTCATCCCTACCTGGAATAATTTAAGGTACATCCAACTTTGTGTCGAAAGTATTCGAAAGAATTCGGCGCACCCACATCAAATCATTTTGCACATCAATGATGGAAGCGATGGGACATTGTCTTGGGCCAATTCTGAAAAGCTTGATTATACACATACCCTCGATAATGCGGGCATTTGCGTGGCAGTGAATCAGGCTGCAGCTTTGGCTACCCACAATTATATCATGTACATGAACGACGATATGTATGTACTCCCTGATTGGGATACCGAATTACTGCGTGCAATAACTGCATTACCCGATGACAATTTTATGTTTTCGGCTACGATGATAGAACCCAGTGATCATCATAATCCTTGTGTAATCGTGCAGAATTTTGGTACGGATTTGACCACTTTTCGAGAGGCTGAATTATTAGGTGCATATGCCTCTTTGCCTAAAACCGATTGGAATGGCTCTGCCTGGCCCCCCACTATCGTGCACCGAAAATATTGGCATATTGTGGGTGGTTACAGCATTGAATTAAGCCCGGGTATGAGTAGTGATGATGATTTTGCGATGAAGATGTGGATGGCTGGATGTCGTATTTTTAAAGGAATTGCAAGCAGTAGAGTATATCATTTTCAGGCAAAGAGTACACATCGGATTGTCAAAAATGATGGAAGAAAACAATTCTTGATGAAATGGGGTATTAACCAATCGACTTTCAATAATCATTACCTCAAAAGAGGAACAAGCTTCACTGGCCCGCTACAAGAGCCTGATGCCTCCATACTCAAAGCCGAGCGCTTGAGGGCTTGGTTGAAAAGGAAGATGGTGTAGAAATGGGTTGCTTATTAGGTGCCAGTTAGTTGTTTTTAAAAAACAAAACCTACCCCAATTATTTGAGGTAGGTTTTGTTGTATCATGCCAACTAGAAATTATTTTCTTTTAAGAGGCGCTTTCTTTTTAGCTGTTGCTGCTACTACTGTTTTTTTAGCAACAGGAATGATTGTTTTTTTAACAGGTGCCTTTTTGGCAACAGCTTTCTTAACAGTAGCCTTTGGAGCTGCCGTTTTTTTTGCTGGCGCTGCTTTGGTTATGGCTACTTTTGGGGCTACTGTTTTTTCTTCTTTACCTAGTCCTTCGCTCAATAGTTTGGCCGCTTTTTTGATGCGGTTGTTGAATTTTTTTTCGCCCAATTGGCCTTTTAATCCTACAAGCGCAGCCTCTAATTGGCTTTGAATTTGCTTTTTAATTTCTTTATGTGTCATAAGTTATTTAATAAAATGGTAACACAAAGGTAACATTGGCTTTGGTTTGGCAATATTAAGTTTTTCAAAAAGTGCAAAATTTAATATTGGCCTAAAAAGATAATCGCCACAAGTTCTCAACTCGTGGCGATTCAAATACCTTAGGAAAATTATGATTTGATTAATTTCTTAGGGCTCACTATGTTTTGATTAGCCTCATTGCAAACTGTAACAATATAAAGTCCGTTGGTTAAATGGGTAATATCCAATTGGATATTTTGCTCATTCATTTCTTTGCTCAAAATGGTTTGTCCCATAGTATTCAACACTTTTACAGTAGCACCTTTTACCGTTTCTTTTAAAGTTATTTGAACAGTGTTTTGACTAGGATTAGGATATAAATTGAATTCATTCACGATTGATTTTTGTTCTGTAATAGTTGATGGAAGTAAATCATCAATTTGGAAGATTGTTGTCGTTCCTGACACTTCGTGCGAAGCAACCAACAAATTTTTACCCGTATGGCTTTGTTTTGCAGGAACAAAAATTAAACCTTCTACACCCGCATCTTTGCTGGTTCCGTCTGTTTTGAAAGGGCTGATAAAGGTTTCAAATAGGGGGGCTGTTGGTAATGTTACATCATAAACCATGATCCCTCCTTGACGCTCAAGGCCAATAAAAGCATAGTATTTGCTGCCAATTTTGCCCACTGTTACTGCTTCAGGCTCTGGTCCTTTATCATCACTGCGGTCATCTTTTTTCGATGCCAAACCATCATTCATGTTGAAGAAAGTAGGGTGTGTGGTTTCGAAATATTTTTCGATTTCATTTTTACTGTCCCACACTAAATTGCCCGATTGATCCCAAATAGTAAATGAACGAGCGCCAAAAGAATAGAGTTCATCCACATCACCATCGCCATCAGTGTCACCAATTACATCTTTAGTCAGTACTTTCAAACGACCTAAAACAGAATCTTGTTTTAATGCAGCCCCTGTTGGGAATGCTGTTGCATCAAGGCTTACGCTCTTTACACGAATCTCATTTAAATAAGCACTTCCATAATCACGGCCATCGCCTTCGTTTGCAGTAACAAAATAAGTACTACCACCAATAGAATAAGCAGCAATAGCATCTGGCATATACACACCCTTTACAGGGTAGTTTTGGATATTGATTTTATTGTCTTTGTCTGATGCATCAATGCCATTTCCTGGTAGGTTATAGTCTTTAAATCCAAGCCCTTTGTATCCTTTGATGGTATCGGCTATAAGATCCACCATCACAAATAGATTAGCTTCTTGACAGCCCACAACTGCTAATGTGGATGTTTCGTTTACGGCAATATATTCTGGCTCTAAATCGTTAGCAACTGTCGTACCCGGCTTTCGTAATGTGCCTGGAATGCTTGTTGGCGCGGCATCGAAGCTGAGTATCTTTACATTGGCTTGGGTCAAAGTAGGGATACCTCCGCTGATATTGATGATATTGATTGTACCTTTTGGATCAACGGTGTAGGTGGCGTTTGGTTCACCTTCCCCAGCAACCAGTACTTTTTTGCCATCAGCTGTCATGGTAATCATATCGGGCAATGCTCCCACCGTTACTTGTTTGGCAAATACACCTGCAGTAGTAAAGAACACAACTTTGCCAGAATCTTGCAAAACAGTTGCTTCAATAGCTGCTGCAATGTATCCGTTTTTCAAGGCAACTACAGAATTGACGCCACTTCCATAGGGGCTAATGTCAATTCCTCCAATACGCATTGGTGCAGCGGGATTCGTAATGTCTATGATGTCAATAGAATCAGTGACCGCATTGGTTACGAATAGCTTTTTAGAACTACTATCATAAGTAGCAATTTCTGATGCAGTAGCCCTTCCATCGGTATGGCGGCCTAATTCGGTAACCAAAATTTTTTGAGCACTTGCTGTCAAGCTGATGCAGCAAGAAAGTAGGAGTAATGATTTCTTCATATTTAAGTTTTGTTTTTACAAAATTCCTACTACTGTGTTTCGAAATAGTTACCATTAATTTACCCAATTGTTACGCGACATTTACTCTTTTTAATAAATCTTTATTGTAATATTGCAATATAAAATTCAATTAATGGGAGCAACAAAAACAGAACATTTTACCAGTAAGCAAAATAGTATAGCCACTATAGCTAAGGCTTTAGGGCATCCCGCAAGAGTGGCCATATTGGAATATTTAATGAAGGTAGATAGCTGTATCTGTGGCGATATTGTCAATGAGTTACCCTTGGCGCAGCCTACCATATCCCAACACCTTAAAGAACTTAAAAATGCCGGTTTGATCAAAGGCAACATCGAAGGCAATGCGATTTGCTATTGTGTGGATGAAAAGACCATTGCCAGGATGCTGCAATATTTGGAAGCCATCAACCAAAAAATTGAAATGAAAAAATTGAAATGTTGTTAATCTTTAAACATTTAAACCATGAAATTATCAGAATTTAAAGCGGCTTTGGCGCAAATGAGTGCATTAAAGTTTTTACAGGCAAATGGCCAGGCTGTTCCTGCACATTTCCATATTACCGAGGCTGCTTTTAACACCAAACACTTTATAGATTGCGGTGGGGTAGAACGAATAGAAAAAAACATCAGTTTCCAATTGTGGACAGCCAATGACTTTGAGCATCGTTTGATGCCCGGCAAATTATTACAAATTATAGAAATTTATGAGCGTAAAATCAATGCCGAAGATCTAGAAGTTGAAGTGGAGTATCAAGCTGAAACCATTGGTAAATATGGCCTTTCGATTGAAGGATGCGATTTTGTATTCGTTCCCAAATTTACCAATTGTTTGGCTCAAGACGCTTGTGGGATTCCACAAGATAAATTCAAAAAACCAATGGCAGAATTGAAGTCTACAACAAGTTGTTCACCCGGTGGTGGATGTTGCTAAACCTTTAAATTTTTTGGAAGTAATGAACCCATTTGTAAAAGAGAAAATTGCAGCGTTCATTGAACAGTTCGATTCTATACCTAAGGAAAGACAAGCTGTTTTGGATGCATTAAGCATTGCCATAGCTGATTCCCAAACGAAATATCAAACAGTGAATTTGTTGTATGTCTGTACCCACAATTCTCGCCGTAGCCATTTCGGACAAGTAGCCGGATCGCTTGCTGCTGCTTATTTTGGTTTCGATATGGTCCAATGTTATTCAGCAGGTACAGAAGTGACTGCTATGAATAGCAATGCTGTCAATGCTTTAATTGATTTTGGTTTTTCCGTGACATCAGATAATGCAATAAACAATCCGCTTTATACATTTGAGATGGATTCAATAAATCCAATCCAATGTTTTTCTAAATGTTTTGATGATGGCTCGATTCCCAAAGGGAATGTGATTGCTATAATGACTTGTACCGATGCCGAGCAGAATTGTCCTTTTATTCCGGGTGCAATTCGCCGTATTCCATTACCTTATAATGACCCCAAACAAAGCGATGGTAGCGGAAAAGAGCAAGAAGTTTATGCGGATAGATTTCAGCAAATACTGACAGAAGCTTTGTATGTTTTTTCAACTTTTAAAATGTAAACATGAGTGCTAACAATTGTACCCCAGCCCGTAGAAAGCGATTAGGATTTCTCGACAGATACCTTACCCTTTGGATTTTCCTGGCCATGTTTGTAGGCCTTTCATTGGGGCATTTTATTCCTGATTCCGCCGATTTTATCAACTCTTTTTCCAGCGGTACCACCAATATTCCACTAGCCATTGGTCTAGTGCTGATGATGTATCCCCCTCTGGCTAAGGTGCGTTACGAAAAGATTCCGGAGGTGTTTAAAAATGTCAAATTGATTTTGATGTCTTTGTTCATTACTTGGATTGTAGCTCCCCTTTTTATGTTTGGCTTGAGCTATATCTTTTTGAGCAATTACCCTGAGTATATGTCTGGCCTGATATTGATTGGCATAGCACCCTGTATTGCGATGGTTATTGTTTGGAGTGACCTTGCAGATGGTAACCGCGAGTACATTGCAGGCTTGGTCGGTTTGAATAGTATTTTACAGGTCTTATTGTACTCGGCCTATTCTTATTTTTATCTCACTATTGTGCCCGATTTTTTTGGGATGAAAAGTTTAGAAATTGACATTTCGATGAAGCAGATAGCGGAGACGGTATTTATTTATTTGGGGATTCCTTTTCTTGCAGGCATTACTAGTCGTTATTCCTTAATTAAATTAATGGGCATTGAATGGTATGAAAGCAAGTTTATTCCTTTTGTTTCTCCTATTACCTTAATAGCCTTGTTGTTTACTATAGTCGTTATGTTTAGCCTCAAAGGTGCGCTTATTGTGCAATTGCCGATGGATGTGCTGCGGATTGCTATACCCCTTGTGATTTATTTTGCCGTGATGTTTGTCATTACTTTTATGGCTGCCAGAAGTCTCGGAGCAGATTATTCTACCAATGCAGCCTTGTCTTTTACAGCAACGGGTAACAATTTTGAATTGGCTATAGCCGTTGCTATTGGCGTCTTTGGTATCAATAGTGGTCAGGCTTTTGCTGGGGTAATTGGTCCTTTAGTCGAAGTTCCGGCGCTTATTTTATTGGTTAATGTTGCCTTTTGGTTTAAGAAGAAATGGTATAGTAAAAGTGAATAATCTGAATTGGTATTCATTAAAATTTTTAAACGAAGCATCCTAACGATGCTTCGTTTTGTTTTCTAGTACAATAAAAGGAATGCCATTATTCACCCATTTATTGATCAAATCATTATTGGTAGGTATTACTTCAAAGGCAAGTGAGCCCAATATCAAATCCTCATCACTATCTTTATCGTAGTCTGCCACATCCATCACAATCCATCTGCCCATTGTGGGGTCGGCAATAGTGCTGGCTTTGAAGTTATTTTTACCATCATTTTCTAAATAAACAAAACTTTCTTCAGGGTGATTTTTATAATCCGGAAAGAAAGAAATGGCTGCAATATCAATGTCCCCATCAAGGTCGTAGTCGGCTGGCATTGCTGCGTATGCGCCATTAAGTTGATAAAAAATTTCTTGTTTAAAATGGTTCTTGCCATCATTCAAATAAACATAGATGCCATGATAGGGTTTAAGAATAGGTTTGAAATCTGCATTGTCGCCAGCAGTGTATATAATATCTTCAAATCCATCTTTGTTGAAGTCGTATAGTTTGAAAAAACTGGAACCATTTGAAGCAGAAAATTGAATCGCTGTTTCTTCCCGAAATTTTCCATTACCTTCATTATAATAAATAAATATCCCTTCGTCCCCCTGCCCGAAAAGTGCGATAATATCGTCTTTGCCGTCTTTGTTCAGATCTTTGATGTAGGCTTTTTCTGCTCCCGGCTTATTGCGCAAAATTCTGTTTTCAAATTGTCCATTCCCCAAATTTTTCCACCAGCTCAATTTCCCTGTCCACTTGGCAAATTCACAAGTCACTACATCGGGTAAGCCATCTGCATCAAGGTCGGCATAAGCACTATGAACCGGTCTTTGCAGCGAATCAATGAGTTTAAAAACTGGCCTATTCGCCACTTTGGGCAATGATAATATGAAGCCGCTTGATACATCAGTTGGAGAAAAGGAACCCATTACGGTCACAAAGGCTTCTTCTTTAAATTCCTCTACCCATACTGCTCCTTCTTTTACTTTGGCGGCCTGAATGAGTTTTAAATCATTGCCAAATACAGAAAGCGATTGGGTGTTGGCATCACCTAGATATATACTTTGATCTTGCGTATTGAATTGCACAAATGTGGCACTGGGTGGCGACATTTTATGTTGTGGGATTTTTATCTCAAAAAGGCTCAAGTCCTTGGTGATATTTTGTGTTTTCGGGATGCTTAATTGCTCTGGAGCATTTTCAATAAAATAATGTTTAATTTTTTCCCACTCTTCCATTGAGAGCATTGGTTTGGAAGGGTAATAGCCCGATTGCTTTGCTTTTTCTCCACCCGGACCTTCTTCGAAAAGCACTTTTAACAGTGAGTCGTGCTCGATGATACCCAGAAAGACTCCCATTCTGGGTAACATATATTGGCTCCAAGAATTTTTATCGAGCAAGCCAGGTGTGGGTATTTGATGACAATTTCCGCAATAGGTTTCTGCCAATGCTTTCCCTTCCTTATTGTTTGAATGGGTGTTGTTGCAGGATAAAACAAACGCGATATAAACGCAAGAAAGTATCACTAAAAATGTTCTCATGTTCTTTAAAATATACTGCAAGAGTAGGAGAATTATAATGGATTTATGTAAACAGAAGTTTGCTTTATTGTTATCTTTTTTTCAAGGGCTACATGGTAACATTCTATTTATAGAAAGCTAACAAAGGCTACATTTTTTGGTAACACAGCAATTTGAATTTTGCCTCAAACAATCAAACAAAATGAAAAAAATTTTATTATTATCCACACTTGGAGTGTGTGCCTTTGCTCAGGCCAATGCTCAAATTCCTTTCCCGGTGAATATTACACCCGATTGGACAACACAAACGGTATTAATGCCGAGATCTCCTTTAATGCACCAGAATATTTTCGTTGGTGGATTGGATACCGTACAATCAACGGCAACTTATGGTAATCCAGCAGGGAAAGCACCTGCCAAGCAATGGCATGACTTTATCGGCTTTGCAAAAGACAGCGCTGCAATAGGCGATTTAGGTTGGGTTATTGTTAATCACGAAATGACCACCAAAGACAATAACTTAGGTGATGGTGGAGGTATGACTACTTTTCGATTGAAAAGAACTGCTGGTGACAAACTTGAGGTTGTGAATCAAACATTGGCTGATGGTCGTACTGGTAAATTTTTTAACGTTGATTTCGTTAATACTGTGGGTGAAACTGGTATGAACTGCGGTGGTATTACAAAGGCTGGCCGTATTTGGACTGCTGAAGAATGGATGCAAAGCAGCAATGCTGGTATTTATGCTGGCGGTGCTGGGTATCGTGACACCTCAGATTTTGTGATCGGAACGACTACCCCTGCTGGTTTTCCTGGTTTTAATGGTAAAACATTGAAACGTTTCCAAAATTTAAACTGGATGGTAGAAATTGATCCCAAAAATGCTAAAGCTATCCGCAAACAATACAACTGGGGTCGTGCTGGTTGGGAAGGTGGCGTCATTATGGATGACAACAAAACTGTTTACTTATTTGAAGATGCTTCTCCTGGTATCCTTGGTAAATTTGTGGCTACAACAGCTGGAGATTTTACTGCTGGTCAAATGTTTGTATACAAACATGATGGTACCACTACAAAATGGATTGCTATCGAAAACAACTTAGATACTTTGGTGAATTTGAATACTGTTGCTATCCGCAGAGGAGCAACCTTATTCAATCGTTTGGAGTGGGGTGCAGTTAATGGCGGCAAAGTTTATATTACTGAAACAGGTAGAGATGCGTTTAACTACAATTCTGGCAATGCTTTAAATGGTGTAATCTCTCCCTCTTTGGTTGATGGTTACAAGACTCGTTTTAAAATTGTCAATGGTATTGACTTTCCAGGTACAGATGCTAATGCAGCGGATTCAGTTCGTCAAGGTCGATTCTTTGATTATTATGGCCGTGTGATCGAGTTTAACCCAGCCACAGATGTTGTTCGTTCTTTCTTAGAAGGAGGTCCTTACACGGCTACTGCAACATCAAAAGACTTACCTTATTACCCTAGCAAGCATTTTTCTAATCCTGATGGTATCGACTTTTTAACCATTAAAGGAAAATCATACATGATGGTACAAGAAGATCTAAATGGCACGAGCTACAACCGTATGCCTAATGGTTTGACACAAACTGTTTGTGAAATGTATCTTTTGGATATGTCTATTACCACACCAAACATTAATGATTTACAAAGATTAACAGCTTCTGCTCCAGGTGGAGAGATTACAGGTGCGATACAAATTGATAGTAAAACAATTTTAGTAAATTGTCAGCATCCTAATACTAGCAATGTTGCTCCTTACAATAACTCTTTGACCTATGCTATTTCTGGTTTTGATGGTTCGGATAAGCTGAGCATTTTCGAAAACCAAGAAGTAAAAGCGGCTACCTTCTCTGTATATCCTAATCCAGCTGCTCGTGAATTGCATTTGAGCAAATCAATGGATGTGGCTATCTATAGCATGACAGGTGCACGTCTTAAAGTATTACGTAACACACAAACAGTTGATGTGACCGATATGGCTGCAGGTACCTATTTTATCCGCAGTGCTGAAGGTGAAACATTGAAATTTGTAGTACAATAATCAATGCCCATTTATGGAAACCGAAGCTTCGCAAGAAGCTTCGGTTCTTTCTGTTTTAAAGAGATTGATAAGATGAAAAAATTTACCGTTCTTGTTTCCCTTGTATTAATTAGTCTAATTGCTGTTAGCGCCTTTGCACCAGCTGAAAAGCAAAACGCAACAATTGTTGAAGAGCGCCAAACAGAACGTCTGAATCAGTTTTTACTGCATGTACAAAAGCTGAAAAATCTAGTTTTGACCAAAGCGCCTTTAGATAAAGTGAAGGATCAGTATTTTGCTGTTCGTATCGCTTTTAAACAATGGGAATATTTGGGTGAATATGCCGATCCTACTGTAGTAAAGGACAAAATAAATGGTGCGCCTTTGCGCAAAATTGAGCGTAATACCTTTGGGATAAACATTGTTGAGCCTAAAGGTTTACAAGCTTTAGATGAAATGATTTTTTCAGGAGGTACTTATGTAGAATCGGAAGTTTTGCCTGTTGTTGCTGAATTACAAGATGTACTTACAGACTTAAAAAATATTCGCTACCCAGTTTATGATAGGGTAGTCATTGAGGCATCTAGAACAGAATTAATTAGGTTATTTACTTTGGGTATAACCGGTTTTGATGTACCTGCTTCCGGGCATTCCATAAAAGATGCCGAAGTGGTGATGCAGACGATGCATTCTGATTTGAAACTTTACCGAGAAACTTTCTCAAAAATTAATAAAATCCAAACGCAGCAATTATTTGCAGAGCTTTCTGCGTGTATTCAATATCTTAAAACACAGCAAAATTTTGATAGTTTGGATAGATTAAAAATGCTGACAGAATACCTTAATCCTATTTTTAAAAAATTACATTATTTCCATAAAGAGTCGGGCATAGAAATGATACAAGAAGTGTCGAATTTCCTCCCACCCTTAAACCTCAATGCTGATAATATTTTCGCCGCAAATTTGTTGGATGAATCAAAATATATTGGATTACCTAATCAATTGAATAGCCCTCAATTAGTTGCTTTGGGTAAAACACTTTTCTACGATCCTATCTTGTCTTCTAACAATGAACGTTCTTGCGCTAGTTGTCACAATCCTTCAAAAGGCTTTACTGATGGTAATCCCAAGAGCCTGGCAATGGGCTTCCAAGGCACTCTAAGTCGCAATGCACCAACCTTAATCAACTGTGTCTATAGCGAAAGATTTTTTCATGATTTGCGTGCCGAAGCTTTAGAAGATCAAATTGAACATGTTGTGTTGAGTGAAAAGGAATTCAATACGACCATCTTTACAATGCTCGATAAATTAAATGAGAGCAAAGAGTATCAACAACTCTTTCAACAATGCTTTAAAAATACTAGTACTGAACAGGCTATTAGTAATCAAAATGTTTCTTTTGCTATTTCGGCTTTTGTTAGTTCTTTGCGCGCATTTAATAGTCCTTTCGATAAATATGTCCGCAGTGAATCTAAGGTTTTGAATAATGATGTAAAGCGGGGCTTTAATTTGTTTATGGGTAAAGCGGCTTGTGGTACTTGTCACTATGCGCCTTTGTTTAGTGGAACTGTTCCACCACGCTTTGAAGAGTCGGAAAGTGAAGTCCTTGGCGTTCCCGAAAATCCTTATGCAGCAGTACTTGTATTAGATGCAGATATGGGTAGATCTGCTGCGAGACTAAAAGAGCAAGTTGGTTTTTTTGAACACTCATTCAAGACGCCAACTATTCGTAACATAGCATTGACGGCACCCTATATGCACAACGGCGCTTATAAAAGTCTAGAAGATGTTATGGATTTTTATAATCATGGTGGAGGTATGGGTATTGGTTTAGATGTTCCTACACAAACCTTGCCGGCTGATAGTTTACATTTGACAAAGTCGGAAATTAAAGACATTATCAGTTTTATGCAGTCTCTTACAGATAGTGTAGGACTTACTTCTATGCCTACCTCACTTCCAAAATATGACAAACATCCAGAGTGGAATATCCGTAGGATAGGAGGGCGATATTAAGGTTGGTTTCTTTATCTTGCAATAGCATGAAGAGACTAAAAAATGTTAGCAATAAGCTGTTGCTGCAGCTGTTGATATTGTTCGGTGTTGTTATCCTCATTTTTCTGTTGGGTACATCTTACAGTGTTTTATTTTACGGTACTATTTTCCCTGTTTTACAATATGTTCGTTTTGGTCTTTTTTCTTTGGTGCCTTGGAGTGTTGGAGATCTAGTATATGGGCTAGCTCTTGTGTATTTGATTTACCAAGTTTTTCTTTTTTTCAAGCAGAAAAAATTCTTGCTAAAATCACAATGGCTTATTGCCTTATTGCAAATGTCTAAACTGGCTTTGGTCATGACTATTTTGCTCTATCTTTTTTGGAGTGCGTTGTATGCTCAAGACACCCTTAGTCAAAGACTTCATTTGAGTTCTTCAGATTCGGTTAGTCCAAATAAGCTTATCGCATTTGATTCTTCGCTGATCCATCGCATGAATATCCTAGCGCCACAAGTTGATTCCTTGTCCTTAATGCTTTGCGATTCACTCGCTGCAAATGCTTATCATGATTTAGGTCTGCGATTCAATACCCAAACTAAACGTTCTCTTTTTGCTCGAGCATTACCTTTTTTGGGCATTAGTGGCTATTTCAACCCTTTAACTGGAGAGGCTCAAATTGATGACAAAATCCCTAATTTTTTGTTGCCCTTTTTAATGTGTCATGAGATGGCGCATCAAATAGGTATTGCCGCCGAAGACGATGCTAATTTGATGGCTTATATTTGCTGCGCTGAAAGTAGAAATCCTACTTTTCAATACTCTGCTTATTTTAATATTTGGCTCTATGTGCATTCCAAAGTGTATGCAATGGATAGTCTTGAAGCCATTCACTTGAGGAGACAATTGCATCCCATTAGCTTAGGTCATATCAATTTGATTAAAAGTAGGCAAGCGCAGTATCATACTTTTTGGGATGATTGGAGTAACTATGTTTTTGATGTTTTTCTTAAAATGGGGAATCAGTCTGAGGGTATAGAAAGTTATCGAAATGTTGCTTATTCGGCTTTATGTTGGGAACAAAAGCAACTAGATTCGGTATCGAAAAGAAAACGATAATTGCTTATTTAATTTTACTTTCGTAAGGCATTGAATAAGGATGCCTTATTGTTTTTTATGTTATTCAATTCAATTGATTTTGCTTTTTTTCTTCCTGTAGTATTTGGACTGTATTGGTTCATTGCTCGGCATAATATTCGTTTGCAAAATGTTCTATTACTCTTGGCTAGCTATTATTTTTACGGTAGTTGGGATATTCGTTTTTTAGCTTTATTGGCTTTTTCTACTCTTTTAGATTTTTTCAGTGGTATACAAATACATGATGCCCAGACTTTAATTAGAAAGAAGGTATGGCTCACTTTTAGTGTATTTCTAAATGTTGGTCTATTGGCATTTTTCAAGTACGCAAATTTTTTTGTTGCATCTTTTGCTGAATTGCTCATGAACATTGGCTTTAAGCCTAATTTTACCTTGCTGCAAATTGTGTTGCCAATTGGTATTTCTTTCTACACTTTTCATGGCTTGTCTTATGTGTTTGATGTATATAGAGATAAAATAAAACCCACAAAAAACCTTATTGATTATTCTTTGTTTGTTAGTTTTTTTCCGCTTTTAGTTGCAGGGCCGATTGAGCGTGCGACTCATTTGTTGCCTCAAATACAGACTATACGTGTTTTTGATGCTGTTAAATTTGCTGATGGCCTGCGGCAAATTTTGTGGGGCTTGTTTAAAAAAGTGATCATTGCTGATACTTGCGCACAATATTCCGCCCCTATTTTTAATCAATTCGAACACCAATCTGGCGGCGCCTTATTGCTGGGTGCTATTTTATTTATGTTTGAGGTCTATGGCGATTTTTCGGGATATTCTGATATTGCTTTGGGCTCTGCTCGTTTATTTGGATTTGAATTGTTGCAGAACTTTTCCTTTCCTTATTTCTCGCGCTCTATTGCTGAGTTTTGGTCCCGTTGGCATATTTCTCTTTCTTCTTGGTTTCGAGATTATGTCTATATCCCAATGGGAGGGAGTAGAGTGGGTCGAATGAAAAAGTTAAGAAATGTTTTTGTGGTTTTTTTACTCAGTGGTTTTTGGCATGGTGCTAGTTTTAACCGCATTCTTTGGGGTGGGTTACATGCTGTTTTTATGTTGCCTAGTATTTTATGGGCTAGTTCCCAATATAAGCATACAGACATTGTTGCTAAAGGGAGATCCTTACCTACATGGACTGAATTGCTTCAAATGTTGAGCACTTTTTTATTGTGTACTCTAGCACTTATTGTTTTTCGAACCACTAGCCTTGGCGATAGTTTCCGTTATCTAAAAGCAATAGGTATCTCCATTTTTGATGCCCGTATTTTTTCGGAAATATTTGTTTTTTGGAAACAGTCGATGGGTCTTACTCCTCTATTGTTAATTGTAATATTGATTGTCGTCGAATGGTTGAATAGAACTAAAAAATATGCCTTAGATGAGCTTGCTATTCGTGTTCCGCAACCACTACGTTGGCTCATTTATTTTTTATTATTGGGTATGCTTTTGCTTTTCGCTCAACGTAGTCGTCAGTTTATTTATTTTCAATTTTAAATGATACCCTTGAAAAATAGTCTTATTAAAGTATCCTTGTTTGCCGGGATAGTATTGCTGTTTAGTGTATCCCTTCATTATTTTTTAGATGCGCAAATGAAGCAATTAAGATACGATGATGCGGGTGTATGGAATCAAATTAGCCAAGGAGGAATTGATGCAGATGTTCTGATCATGGGATCTTCGCGTGCAGCTACTCATATCGATCCGGCCCATATTTCGGAAACTGCAAACAAGTCTTGTTTTAATTTGGGCATGATGGGTCATAATTTTTATATCGAAAACGCACGATACTATTATTACCTACAGCACAATAGAGCACCCCAGATCATCATTTTATCCCTTGACTACGAATCCTTGCAGCGCCGTTCGGATTTGTTTAATCATACTCAGTTTTTAGCGTATCTCAATGACCCTGCGGTCGCTCAGGCAACTAGGGCATACAATGGTTTTTCTAAGTATGATTATGCTCTTCCTTTGTTGAAATATGTAGGCGAACGAACTTTGATATTTTCTTTGTTCAATAATTATTTTTTTCCAGCACGGAACAAGCCTGATCGGGTAAATGGTTTTTTGGCACGCGATTTGAAATGGAATGCTGATGTGGATAAAGTACTCGATACCTTAAAAGCTTATTCTGTATCACCAGATAGCCTTAGCCTTGCTGCATTTGAATCTTTTTTAAAGGATGCTAAAGCAAAAAATATTAAAGTCGTCTTTGTGCATAGTCCCACTCATTTACTTGGTCAGCAGAAGGTCGTTAATCGAAAAGAGATAATGGCACTATATCAAAAATATGCATGGCAATTTTCTATTCCTTTTTTTGATTATGCAACTGATTCCATGTGTTCTCAAAAGTCCTATTTTTTGAATGCTACACATCTTAATAAATATGGTGCGGCATTGTTTACGCGTAAGTTGATTGTTGATTTGCAGCGCGAAGGGATTTTACCTTGGCTCGTTACAACAAAAGAATAGCCTTCCATACAGAAGGCTATTTTTCGTTGATGGCCACAGAAGTCATATTACCTCATGATGTACATTTTTGTGTAACCATTTTTATTAAACTTGTCAATGCTGCTGTTTGCACGTCTTTCTACATCTTCACCATTGATACTCGTCACTACTCGGTAGAGATAAACCCCATTTCCAAGTACTTGACCATATTGGTCTTTACCATCCCATTTGTATTCGGTAATATTTCTACCAATGTGTATGGGGCCTAGCTCTTGTTTTGTGATTTCGCGCACTACTTTTCCTGTTATGCTCAATATCTGAATTTTGAATTGTGATGGTATTTGTGAGCCTGTTAGGGTAAACACAAAAGCAGTTGAGGTAGAGAATGGGTTTGGATAGTTGAGTAGATTGGTTATGGTTGATTTGCTCACAACTTCAAATGAAATACTATATTGATTTCCCTGGCCAGCTACATTGCCGGTTTCGTCTGTCCCTTCGGCATAGAGTTGGTAAATGCCGTCTTTGGTAAATGTTGGACGAAATTCTACAAAGGCTTCATTTTTCCCACTGCTCATATCGGCAGCTATAAATCTGCAAACTGTTCCATCAAATGGGATACGTTCTTTTAGGCCACTTGCGTCATCTACATACTTCAAAAATAGTTTCATTGAATTAGTATCTTTTAAAGCCAAGAATTTATTCTCGTCTCTAAGCATTATTTTTATTAAGGGTTTTGATGATACAATATCTCTATCCAAGATATGTACGCCGTCGAAAGTTACATCCATTAAGGGTGCATATTTATCTGTTTTAACATCGAAGGGTATATAGCCTAGGTTGTTGGGATGGTATTGTTCGGGTTGGTTAAGATCAGGGTTGGCTTCTACGAATAAGTAATTTTTCCCTGGGTAGGGTTTAGGGTCGAAGCTGATTCTTGTTTGCAGGCTGTCATTCCCCTTGAGTTGTCTGTATTTTTTGTTGGCTAATAAATGGTGTACGCCATTTGCATCAATGAGCTTGTAGCGAACGAGCATACTGTCCATGGGCAAGTCTGTTAAAGTCTCTATCGCTGTTTCCAAACTCATTAATTGGCCTACATGCACACTGTCGGTAAAGCTATATAGTGCTGCAGGATTTAAAGCCGCTTCGGGCAAGGGGTCATACAGTATGCGCCAATAATCTAGTTGCGGGGCAGTATGAAAAAGGGTATCTTGTGAACGCCATTGTAATTTAAGTTTGGGGTAATTCTGAGCATTGATAAAACTCAAATTGGTATCACGTGTTGGGCCCTCGTATAATGCAATTTCTGCCCCACTATTTGCAATTCCGGTTATTTTTATCGACGAAGTATCCGCTCGGGTAGCGGTATCCCAATAGCTAGAACTGCGCCATTTTAGATTTTTCCAGCTACTAGCGGGTCCCACTACAATGCTGTTCATTTTGCCCTGTACATCTGTAATAGGAAAGGTATAGCTGATGTCCACTTTTTGATTAATAGAATCGCTCCAATCTTGTTGGATAGGGTAATCTGTATAGCCTTTTTTACAGATAAACGAAAACAATCGTTTTCGATTAAAAGAATCTATGGTATTGAAACCAAGATGAAGCATGCTATGGTATAAAGATTTTCCTGAGCCATACAAGAGGGTGTCATTTTTCCAGGCCGCTGTATAATGGTTTCCCCAATACACGTGATTAATGTGATTCTTGATAAAGATATAATTGCCTTTAGGGATACTGTCTAGAAATTTACGTGCATTGTTCCTGTCATTTGCGGTATTAATGGGAAAGGTAAATCCTTGAAAATTTCTACCTCCAAAGCATGGGCCAACAGAACCTTGAGTCCCTCCTGCTTTATCATTCCATGGTCTTCCAGTCGAGCTGTCAAAAACAAATACTTGCAGGCTTCCAGAGGGGAAGCAGCTATTTCTTTGTATATCGATTCCGCTCCATTTTACATTATTTACATCCCCATTATTAGAATAATCAGGTCCTGGAAGTTCCATTATAAAGTTCATATTTCGGATTACAACCGTATTTTTTAGGTACTCAAATTTTCTACTTTCGCTGTAGATTAGGCTGTCTAATGCATTGTATTTATATTGAAAATAGTGGGATTGATTCCAACCATCACTACCATTTTTAAGGTAGATAAACGAACTATTAGCCCATATGTATTGCCCGCCAATACTACTGTCTAAACTAGTCCGCCAATAATATACTACACTATCTTGCAGGGTTAAACTGGGCTTCCATTTAATGACACCGCCTCTGCCTTCAATTATTGTTGAGATTTTTGTGGCGCTATTAAAGAGTTCTGTTGTATCCAATTCTATTCTGTATTTACTTGTCCCTTTGAAAGGGTTTAGGGTTGATGCTTTAAGGGTCAGGTCGGGATTGTGAACAATACTAAAATTATAAGGGTAAATGGGTACTACATTATCTGATAAAATGATCACATCTAGAATAGCACTATTATTGGCTTCAGATACCTCATCATAGCGGTTATCGTAGTCAATATGTACACGGTATTTGTTTACTCCAATGTCTTTTGTTTTGTCAATTTTTATCCAAAAAGTATTACTGCTTATGGTATTCAAATTATTGATATTGTATGTTTTTAAAGTACTTGAAACGCCTGATGGGTTGATATGTTCTATTTTTATTTGTACACTATCATTTGCAATTTTACCCAGATTAAAGGCGTTTATTTTGAGTTGAAAAGAATCGAGTGACGTATTAATTGCTGATGGAATGCTAATTATTTCTTCAGCCCCTACGTAATAATCTGGCTTCGATTCATTGAAAGCACCTTGAATAGCTGGGTCACCTTGTAGTATCAAGGACTCCATGTGTGTTTGCTCAAATGACGTTTGGAAGGGTGTTTTGGGGGCGTATCTAAATATGAAACTGTCTTGAGCTGCGCGTAATTGGCTAGCAATGGATTGGCCATAATTACTAGCTGATATCTTGGTGTACCATATGGGCATAAATGCCGAGTGCATATTAGTATAGCCTTGATTATTGGATCCTATAGATGCAATGGCACCACTATTGGGCGTTTTTACATATTCTTCGGTAACTGTTTTATTGAGGTTTACCTTAAAGATTGCGGAAATGTCACAGCCAAAAGCACTAAGGATAGGTAGTTTGGGTAATGAGTTATAGGTTGATGGTTCCTTGAGGTTATAATCGAATGAGCCCGATGTGGCATGACCATAAAAAGTAATTAAAGAAAGGCCACTTGATATAAGGCTATCTACTTTTTTGTCTTCTAAAACGGTGGGAAAGCCCTTGGTGTTTTTTGCGTAGGTATGCACAATTGCACCAGCATTAGGTTTTTCAATAATAGACTTTATGCTGTTCAAAGCAGGTAATAGTATATTCGATTGTAAATTCAAGTCGCCACCGTCGCCACCAGATAAATGCAGCACTTGTTTTTTCCAAATTTCAGTGCGTGGACTTGGAAATGCTGCCGGTTTAATCGCTATTTCATATGCTTTTACTTTATTCAAATAATCGGCTATTTCTTTGGTATTCCATGCTGATAATCGTCCAATATTTGCTTTTTGCTTCCATGTGCTTTTGTTGGTTACAAATGCATTATCCGAACCAGGAAAGCCATATGTGGGCACATAGCCTTCAAAAGCACTGTAAATACTAGAAGCCCTGAATTCTTTGTAACGGTCATAACTAACAGCTTTGCCTATAAGAAAAATATGTTCCGGCTTTACCGACCAGTTATTCATACCATAATCTATAAAACGTGTAATGGCAAGTGGGTGGGTATAAGTTCCGTAAGCAAATTGATCATACAGTTCTTCTACATCAACAACAAGGGCCTTGTAACTTCCCCCAGTTATGCTATTGCGGTAGTTTTTATACTCTTCAATTTGGTTTTTGCCACTGAAGGGTTTCATTAAATTTTTATGGGTGATAATCAAATAGTCTCCTTGATTGCTCAGGGTACTAAAATTGGTAAAAGTTACTTGCTGTGCAGCTGTGAGGTTGGTGATTTTGCTGCTGCTATTGGCAAATAAAACTAAATCGCTTGGTAATAGTGAGGCATCAATATAAAATCTGGTTTTGCTTGCGATACTAATATCTCCCACATACCATTTATTGTTGCTCAAGTCGTATAGTTTTGGAGCAATGCCTCCGTGGTTGAAATTGTTTATTTCTATGTACTGAGCACTAGGACTGGGGTTAATGGTGACATGTGCATACTGTAAGCCACTAAAATTCCAATCTCTTGGGTACTCGATGCTCCAATAGGGTACACCAAAAACATCAGCAAGCCCAGTGAGTCTATGCTCTAGTTTTAAAGTATTAGTGGGCGCTAATAAATTACTAGGGATACTTAAATCAAAATGTTGAACATCATTTACCCCATAGCTAGAGTCTGCTTGTAGCGTGTTGTTCCAAAATACTTTCAATTTGTGTGTAGAGTCTCTTGCAAGAGCTACACTAGCTGTTTTTAATCTGGCTAGAGCTATATTGGGTATAATATTTGGTGTATTGATAGTAATATTAACTGGGCTAGTGCTGAGGTTCCAATTAAAGATATATCCTTCCCCATTTTCAAATTGTGATGAATACAATTCACTTACGCCAGTACTCGTAAAACGTCCAACAGATTTTCCTTTGGCTATTTCATTCCGTCCATTGCTCATAATGCTTGCATAACAATATCCTAATGCAGAGGGCGGCGTACTTGGTATGGTGGCGCTAACAGCGGTGTACCTTAAATGGCTTGTTGAATTATCTAATGTTAAAAAGTAAATGGCAGTGTCGTTAAACAAACTGCTGTATTCGTTGTTATGCTTATTAGGGGCTAAGTAAAGTTCTTTATCCAATTGTCCATCATTTCCCTTTCCCCAAAATTCTATATAATCACTGCTGCCTAAAGTGCCGTTATTGCTGACAAATAGCGCTACTTCTTTACCATTGCGCCACAATACAAAATCGCTTCCCAGAGCACTAGTCGGCAGTCCTATGGCATCAAGATTGGTTTTGGAAATGCGGTAAATGCCTTCTTGAGCAACTTTGAATTTCCAATAGACTTTGGTGAAATCTATCCACTCATTGCCATATTGTTGGGCTATTGCACGATGAGTATGCAGGCTTAGTATTGTTAGGGTAAAGATTGTGGCAAGTGTGATGAGTCGAAACAACTTCATTGAATGATTATTTGAAAATTTTGCGCAAAAGTTTACAGATTGAATCCTAATCCTCTGTTTTCTTGGCCTTGGTAGCCATATTTGCAATGTCTATTCTCAAGGAAACAATATGCGAAAACAATGGATTGCTTTGGGTTTGTAGGCTGGTGTATGCGTAGTCAACAACAATCGGACTAAACTTTAAGCCTATGCCCATAGATGGTTGAAAAATGGTGTACTTCTTTTGTTGGGTACTATCGGCATCATCCAATACGCTTTGTATGTTGCATACTCCAGCCCTTAAGAAAATAGTCTTTTTATAGTCAAGTTCCAAGCCCAACCTTGGATCAATGCTCACACTTTTACTTTTAATCAGGCTGCTTCTTTTGCCATCGGTGGTGAGGTCTGTATTGATTTCTGCTAATAAATGAATTTTGTTTTCGGGTTTGAAAAAGCTATATCCAGCACCTAAAATAAATCTTGGATTCATTACCTCAAAAGACTTAACGGGTATTTCGTTACCTGTTTTACCAAACACTTCTTTTTCTTTTTCACTAAGGTTGAAGGTCCAAGTGGTATAAGTAGTGGTGATATCTTTTGCTGTAACACCCCAGTACCATTTTTTATATTGTGCTTGTAGGGCTAAGTCGGCACCAGCACCCCAAGCGCTTGCCATGCTGCCAATATTCCTAAACACGATTTTTGCATTTCCCCCTATGCTGGTTTTAATCTGTGGATTCTTAAATAGTTTTAGTTGTTGGGCATAGCTTATTAAAAAGGCATAGTCTCCAGCAGAGATCGATTTCAACTTGCTTTCGTCAAAGGATCCATCTGGTTGGACATAGTCAATTGTATAGGGAATATCATCGGTTGCAAAACGAAGTAAGGAAATGCCCAAAGCCCTTTTCTTATCTTTTGTTGGCATCGCAAGGGTTACAAAGTCATATTTGGCATTTCCTGAAAAATACTCGGCATGCATGGCGCCTACTTGTAGCTGTTCTTTTATGTGTACCAGGCCTGCAGTGTTCCAATAGCCACTATAGGCGTCAGCGCTGCTGGCTGATTGTGCACCGCCCATCGCTAAACCACGAGCGCCTACACCTATATTTAAATATTCATTGACATAGATTCTTGATTGGGCCAAAGAAATATGGGCTGCAAAAATCAATGGTATTAAAACTACTCTTTTGAGGGACATTATTAAATTGTTCTTTTAGTTACTTCAAAAATTATGCCAAAGAAAGGGAGGCGTTTTTTTAAGTTTGGACGAGCCTTGTGTTGTGCAAATGTACAAGACCAATATGCCAAAATGAAGGTAAAGGCTAAAAATTTATTATGTATAGTATAAAAGAAAAACGACCCCAATTTGGGGTCGTTTTATACTGAAAAGTTTATAGATCTTAGTTTTTAGGTGCATCTGTAGTAGGTGCTGCTACTACTTCACCCTTAATGTATAGTTCATAACGATCTTTACCTTCTGGTAAAACGGCATTAGAGGTAACATATACCGATTTAGCAATAGGTCCAACACGACCTTGGGTATTATATCGAACCGTGATTTTTCCTTTTTTGCCAGGCAAAATGGGTTCTTTGTTCCACTCTGGAGTGGTACATCCGCAAGAGGCATTACAATTACTAATAATGAGCGGCTCTTTACCTACATTTTTGAATTCAAATATGTGTTCAGCTACAGGACCTTCTGCTACTTTACCAAAATCGTATGTATCATTTTTGTCTGTAAACAAAAATTTTGGCGCATTTTTATTCACTGCTTTTTTAGCTACAGGAGTAACAGAAACAGGGTTTTGAGCATGGGCAACATGAGCCACGCTCAAGGCGATACAAATGGATAAGATTACTTTTTTCATTTTGATTTGCTTGTTTTTTTTGAATTAATTAGTGAAAATTTAGTTTGTTTTAATCATCGAATTGTTTTCTGGTACAGATCCAGAAGGAGCTTTTTCTACCTCTCCTTTAATGGTCAATACTTTTAGACCAGCATTTGAGGTGATAGAAATGGTTTTGGTAAAAGGAGACACTCTGCCTTGTGTATTATAAATGGCTTTTATAGTTCCTTTTTTTCCTGGCAATACAGGGTCTTTGGAATAGGATGGGGTGGTGCAACCGCAAGAAGCACTTACATTGGAGATAATAATGGGCTCTTTGCCTGTATTAACGAATTCAAATTCGTGTTCTGCAGAAGGTCCTTCTTGAATGGTACCAAAATCGTGCGTACTGAATTTGAAATACATGTTTTCTGGAGTCAAACTACTAGCCTTAGTAGTTGCAGCACTTACGGTATTGATTACGGCATTACTGGGTTGCGTAGTCAGTTGTACTTGAGGTTTTTGTGCATACGATGCAAGAGTGATACAGCTCATTGCAGCCAATAAAACAATCTTTTTCATAAGGAGATTTCTTGATTTTTATGATTACAAAAATAGGTTTTATAATGATTATTGCTGTTATTCGACCGTTAATGTGCTTTATTTTTGGGCAGCGATGACGATCCCTTTTATCTTCAATTCAAAATGTCCAGCTCCATCATTAGTTTGAGCATTGGAGCTAAGATAAACGCTTTTGGCAAAGTTTCCTGGATGCCCTTTAGTGGTATAGGTAACGGTAATTTTCCCTTTCTTACCGGGCAAAATGGGGTTTTTGGGAAATTCTGGCGAAGTACAACCACAAGAAGCTTGCGCATTGCTTATGACTAGGGGGGCATTACCTACGTTTACGAATTGAAATTCGTAAACGGCATTCGGCCCTTCTGGTATCGTTCCGTAATCATGGGTATTGTCGGCTACTAAAAATTTAAATAGGGGCGCTGTAGTTTTTTGCTCCTCTTGAGATACCACCTTTTTGCTTGTTGTGCCGATTATGTTTACAGGGTTTTGCGCCCATAAGTCTGTATCGGTAGCGCTGGCAATCAGTGCCATAAAAAGGTATTTGTTCATAAAATGAATTTTATTGTGCTTTTCAAATGTAGCATTGCCTAAGGATGAGTGAGGTTATTGGGTGGTTAAAATGAAATGGCCTACAATTCAATTACCTTAAAAAGCCTTCGTGCTTTTACATTATTTTTGCACCCAGATGGATATTACCTGTACCAAAGAAGAACGACAACTTTTAGAACGCATTGCTGCAGCTGCGGATGGAATAAATATGCCTTGTTATTTAATTGGGGGCTTTGTTCGAGACAAATTGCTAGGACGCAATAGTAAAGATGCAGACATCGTTTGTGTAGGTGATGGCATTGCCTTGGCCAATGCCGTTGCCGCTACATTCGAACCAAAATTACAAGTTAGTTTTTTTAAAAATTTTGGTACAGCACAAATTAAATTAAACAATGGCTTTGAGGTCGAATTTGTAGGGGCACGTAAAGAATCCTATCAAGAGCATTCTCGCAAGCCTCTAGTAGAAATAGGAACATTGGTAGACGATCAAAATCGTCGAGATTTCACCATTAATGCTATGGCCATTAGTCTTTGTAAAGATGATTTTGGTGCCTTGATCGATCCTTTTAATGGTGTCGGCGATCTTGAAGCAAAAATTATTCAAACGCCCCTTGATGCAGATATTACCTTCTCAGATGACCCATTACGCATGATGCGTGCCATACGATTTGCTACACAACTGAATTTTGTAATTGAAGAAAAAACTCTAGCGTCCATCGCAAGAAATAAAGAGCGCATAAAAATCATTTCGCAAGAAAGGATTACGGATGAACTCAATAAAATAATTGCATCAAAAGTGCCCTCTGTTGGTTTTGATTTGTTGTACCGAACGGGATTGTTAGAATATTTTTTCCCCCAAATGACCCTGCTGGCAGGGGTAGAAATCATAGAGGGTAAAGGGCATAAAGATAATTTTTACCACACGCTTCAAGTGTTGGATAATGTGGCCTATCGTAGTAATAATTTATGGTTGCGTTGGGCTGCTATTCTACATGATATTGCTAAGCCGCCTACTAAACGCTTTGAAATGGGTCATGGTTGGACCTTTCATGGGCATGATGCATTGGGTAAAAAAATGTGCACACCCATTTTTAGGCAATTAAAACTACCCTTGAACGAGCATTTGAAATATGTAGCTAAATTGGTAGGTCTTCATTTGCGTCCCATTAGTCTCAGCAAAGAAGAAATTACAGACTCTGCAATGCGGCGTTTATTATTTGATGCAGGCGAAGATTTGGAGGATTTAATGATGCTTTGTGAAAGTGATATTACTTCCAAAAACAAGCAAAAAGTTCGACGGTTTTTAGAAAATTTTGAGATTGTAAAACAGCGCTTAAAAATTGTAGAAGAGCAGGACAAAATACGCAATTGGCAGCCACCTATTGATGGTGCAGAGGTGATGCGCATTTTCAATCTCCCGCCTTCTCGAGAGGTAGGCTTCATCAAAACGGCTGTTCGGGAGGCCATTTTGGATGGACTCATTCCCAATGAGTATGATGCTGCCTATTCTTTTATGATTCAGAAAGCTGCTGAAATGGGTATTATCCCCCAGCCATAACTTTTTCAATTGAATATTGGGTATTCTGAATGTAAAAAAAACGAAAAAGCGAAACCAGTAAAGAATTACTCGTTTCGCTTTTTTCAACTTTTATACAAAAACAAAATTAGCCTATGTTAGATCTATCAGTCGTATTGGATTAATCAATAACTACTAGAAGGTTTAAATATTTTTGTAGTATTTATCTGTTGGTCCAAATGTTGGTTTGGCTTTTCTTCTGTTCAATTGGTAGCCAATATTAATTTGTACGGAGGGTAGCTTGTAGAAATCTTTAGATAATTTTTGGGCTCCATTGCCTTTTGCGTTATCCCAAAAATTTTGAACAAGTCTTAGATCTGCCTGCCAGGCTGTTGTGATTTGGTAACCAGCGCCCAGCACATATCCTATTCCCAATCTTGATCCAAAATCGGAACTGGTTAAAGTGGGTTTGCTTTCTTTTAAAATAGGTTTTGTGGAATTTGTTTGCACAAAACTTTGGTTTATTTGGCTATGTGCTTTGGCTACTTCTTCAACATTGATGCCAAGGTAATAAGCAAGGTTTATACCGGTCATTACATAAAATTTATTGAAGGCATAGCGAATACTCATGGGCAATTCAAAGCTATGCAATGTAGAAAAATTAAAGTAACGATTTGTAGAGTCTGTATGTACATTGTAATACCAATTAGCACCTGAAATCTTAGGCGTTGAGTCGATAGCTATTTCCTTCGCATAACTATCATTAATTGTTTTTTTGCCACCACTACGATTAAAGTAATGGATAGCGCCAAACAAACTCCAATGTTTGTTCAATACGAGCTCGCCAGTGGGGCCAAATTGTACGCCTTGGAAAGGATTGCTCTTGGATAAAGATAGATTGGTCCCAGCACTAAACCCTACATAAAATTGAGCATTTTTTAGGTCATGTTGGGCATCTGCTGCAGCTTGGGCTAGATTTAGTTTATCCAGCCATTTTGCAGCTTTGCTTTTTTCTTTCTTTATCGCAGTTGCAGTGCTTTGTTGCACATCAGTATTGACTTGTTTGTTAGGGGTGTTTTGGGCTTTGGCAGCAAATTCATCCTTGCTTTTTTCGCGAGCTGTGTTTGCTTTTTTGTTTTGTTCTGAAGGGATCGACTGATTAGGTTGGATGTTTTGTTTATCCTTTCTTGCATCGTTTATATTGTTGGATGGGCTAGCCTGTAAGGCCACTTTCCCACTTGCAATAGTATCTGATTGGCTATAGGTTTTACGCGGAAAACCTTTGGAGCTTTTTTCCTTGGTAATGATGGTTGTTGTAGGAATACTATCCTGACTGCTAGACGCAGTTATTCCATCATGTTGGTTTTTGCTGGGTATAGCTATTTTGGTATTGCTTTCTTTTAAGCTGTTAGCCTCGGCTTTTACCTTGTTTTTCCCGCCAACATGAGCAGCGCTATGGGCCACAAATTCATCTTTGCGATGTTGTAGGTTTAGGTCTTTTACCGCAGTCTGTGCACCTTTATTATTCGCAGTATTGGGTTGGTCGCCATCTGTTTGCTTTTGGCTTTGATGGGCAAGGTTTTTTTGCTTTGAACCCCTAATTTTTTTTGCGTTCAGTTCTTCGTTTTCCGTATGTGTAGCAGTGGCTAACATTGTTGTCTTTGCATGATCCTTAGTTGTAAGTTCATTTTCTTTGCCTAAATCTTGCTGAGTATTGGTGCTGGCTATGTTGTTGTTTTCTGAAGGGCTATTTGTTGTGTTTGTATTGATTGGTATAGCTTTATTGCTTGGTTTATGGTCAATATCTTCTTTATGTTTGTTTTCAACTTGTGCGTTGGGTGTAGATGACTGATTTTTCTCGGTATCTTTTATAAAGGCTTGGTGGGGTATTGGATTGGAATCCTTTTGCTTGATAATATTTGAGCTCGTTGCTGGTTTTGTTGTATTCCCCATGGAAATGGGAGCTTCAAAATTTTCGGTTTCCCGCAACTGAATCAGTTCATAGCCCCCCACACACAGTACTGATAACAAAATGGCTGCACCCAAAAAAGCCATTGGTTTCCGCCATCTTAATAAGAATGGGGCAACCTTTTCGGGTTTTTCTTTGTCTAATAATTCCTTCATCTTGGGCCAAGCTGCAGCAGCGTCATCCTTTTGAGGATGCCCGTTCAGCTTTTCTTTGACGAAATCGTCTATGTTTATCATATCCTTATTCATGTAGGATAGTTGGTTTAAAATTTGTGGTTCAATTGTAGTTTTTCAATCTTCTCTTTTAAGATTCTACGCCCTTCGCTTAAGTGCCATTTCGATGTTCCCTCACTCATTCCTAATATTTCGGCAATTTCTTTGTGCTGTAGTCCTTCCATCACGCTTAGGTTAAACACTAATTTGGTGGTTTTAGGAAGGGTATTGACTAATTGTAACAATTGGTCATAGTACATCCGTTCCCCGTGATCTCTTTCTATAAACTCTTCTTTTTCTACAAAAACCGTTTTGTCATTATATTTTTCATTGCTTCTTAACGCATCTAAGGCTGTTCGCAACACAATTTTTCTTAACCAACCTTCGAAAGAACCCTGAAAAGTAAATTTCTCGATTTTTTGGAAGCATTTTAAAAAGCCCATATTCACAATGTCTTCAGCCTGAGAACGATCATTGGTATAGCGCACGGCCACACTCATCATTCTCGAATGAAACATTTTGTACAATTTTTCTTGAGCATGGCGCTCATTTCGGGCACAACATGCTATAATGTGCTCTAGCTCATCGGAAAATTGCAATGGTGTGTATGATTGTTCTATAGGCAATGGGTTATTGGTTTTAAATAATCATACATTAAAGAAGACGCAGATTTTGTCAAAAGGGTTGGGCAAACAGAATAACCCTTAATTCATTAACATTTTGTTTGCATTTGGGCTTTGTAAAACTATTTGTGTGAGCGGTAATTCGAAGTGTGAGTCTTTAAAGGGCAATAAACTCATCTGGAAACCGGAGTGCATAGCTAACAATGGCCTTCTCTGTTGCCCCGTTTTCTTGGGCAAAGCGTGCATCTAGTTCTTCGAACTCGGTGTATTCTTCATACAATTTTGCAAATTCTTCTACGCTCGTTTCCTTGCTCAGTCCTTCGTAATTAAGTGAAAAAACTTTGAGTACATCATCCAAAAGCTGTCCCATTTCTACTGCGCCTACTTGTTTGAGCATAAGTGGCATCGATAATAAAAGATTGACATAGCCGTTTTGGATAAGTTGAATAAACCCCCCTTGTAAAACTTGCATCCGCACATAGTCATAACGGATAAGCAGCTCTTGACCGGGCGAGAGGGTTTCGATAAAAGAAAAATCTTGTTGTTTGTATAACTCCTCATGCAAGGGTAGTACCAATTGCTCAAAAATAGCTTCTATTTGGTTTTCCTCTTGTAAGGCAATAAGTTCGCTAAGCGAAATTGTTGGTAAGAATTTACTGTGCAATTTGATTGGTTATTTTTTAAAGGGTATTTAGGATAAAATGGAGGAAAATAGAATGGGTTTTATCTTTTGTTCTGCCTACTTTATGGTAACTATTCTTTTTCTTCATCTCCTTTGTAATAAACTTCATGCAATTCTGAAATATAGCTGAGTAAGTCTTTTCGGCCAAGGTATTTAACCGCACTAGTAATAAAACTTCTTGGAATATATTCCCATTCTGTTTTCATTTTGTTTACAAAATTCTTGGCATTCCTTGCAGTTTCTGATTGGGTATTTTTGTCTGCTTTGGTAAATACTACATTAAAAGGAATGCCCCATTCGCCTAATTGTCTTAAAAAATCCAGATCTATTGCTTGGGGTTTTAGACGGCTATCAATTAGTACAAAAACACACATCAAATTCTCTCTTTCTTGTAAATATTTTGAGATCATTTTTCCAAACTCTTTTCTTTGGCTGCGCGAAACTTTAGCATAGCCATAACCGGGTAAATCCACCAAATACCAATCGTGGTTAATGATAAAATGGTTGATATGCTGTGTTTTTCCCGGATTCCCTGAAGTTTTGGCCAATTTTTGATTGTTGGTCAACATATTGATTAAGGAGGATTTACCAACATTAGAGCGACCAATAAAGGCAAATTCAGGCTTGTCGGGCTTGGGGCATGCAGCCACATCAACATTGCTAATTAAATATTTTGCTGTTTTTATCTCCATAGTATTGTTTGTGCTGTATTTTTGCGCCGCGCGTCTAGCCATTCCAATTTCATTATGAAACACAATTCTGTAGTACCCGATGCTTCGTCAAAATTAAGCAAGAAAGAGCAAGTTGCTGATATGTTTAATAATATAGCAAGCAAATATGATTTTTTGAATCATCTTTTGTCTTTAGGTATTGATAAAGGTTGGCGAACTAAAGCTATTAAAAGTATTGAAAGTATTGCACCTCAAAAAATTTTGGATGTGGCTACAGGTACGGGTGACTTGGCCATTGCAGCAGCCAAAAAAATTAGCAACAGCACAGTAGTAGGCATCGATATCGCTGCACAAATGCTTGAGGTAGGTAAGGTGAAAATTGATGATAAAAACCTTTCGGCACGAATTGAAATGATTGTTGGAGACAGTGAAGCATTGCCCTATGAGGATAACCATTTTGACGCAGTACTATGCGCCTATGGTGTGCGCAATTTCCAAGATTTACCCAAAGGTCTTAACGAAATGTGTCGCGTAATGCGCACAGGTGGGCGATTGGCCATTTTAGAATTTTCACAACCCAAAACATTCCCTATAAAGCAGGTTTTTGCCTTGTACTTTAAATACATCATGCCTCTTTTTGGCAAGATGGTATCCAAGCACAGCACTGCTTATAATTATTTACCAGAGTCGGTTATGGCATTTCCTGAGGGGCAGGATTTCTGTAATATCTTAACCCAATGTGGCTTTAAGAATGTACAATC
>JAIXWS010000078.1 GCA_027491165.1 Sphingobacteriales bacterium
AAGCACAACAAAACCCACGAGATAGCGTTATGAATTTTTTCATGAAAAAGGAATTGCTTATGAAGGGTTTTTTCAATAATAAATGGCTGCGAGCACTTATAAAAGTCTTGTTGGTATTGATTGTCTTTGTTTTATTGTTGCTAGCAGGCTGTTATGGCTTGGGGAAAATCATCCTTCGTGCAAACAAATGCGAGGCCTTTATGATCGACAACACAGAAGTGCATACCCATATCAACATCCCCGAGATCGACAGCATTGATTGTAATTACCAGCCTAAAGCAAAGAGGAAAAGGGTTTATTTTGTGATCAACAAATCAAAAGAGCCCATGCGGGCCTATATTAGCTTTTCGGAGTTTAAGCAGCTAAGCACTCTTGGAGGCATAAAGCCATACGACTTCTTTAGGTATAATCAAGACACCTTTAGGCAACAAGTAAGCAAAAGATCGCTGTTTTACAAAGAACATTGCTACGCTGACGGCGAGCATTATAAAGCGCTTTTAGATACGAGTACGGGACAGGTGTGGATTAATATAAAATTTGTACAGTAGCCCACCCACCCTTCTAATTAAAAGTCCCCTTAAAAAAATTAAATCTTGCTTTTTGCTCTGTTGCCCTTTTGTCAAGTGCTGCGCGAATTTCATTTTCCAACAAACCGCTTCCGCCTCCATAGTGCTGAATAATGATTATTTCGGGTTGTTGAAAAAGAAAAATGTTACGCAACTTGGTTTCGCTGGCCTCTTCTATGCCACTACTCAACAACACAATGTCGTATTGCAATTGTTGAAAAAGCAAAATAGCCTCTTCGTCCTCATAGGCTACGGTGCTTTGCCAGGCTTCATTTTGGTCTATTAGTCGTTGAAGAATGGGAACAATTTCTTTGTTCCGCCCAACAACAAGTATTTGCGTTCTGTCCATTAATTAAAAATAAGAGCAGCAGCCCGAATTAAAAAATCCAGGCTGCTTGTTTTGCATTGCTACAGCCGAATTATTAGCTAAACCAATTTGAATTTACCCAACTCAAGCCGCCTTGAGGGGGAGATTGCGCATTTGCTAGCCCCTGTGTCTTTGCAAGAAATGTCTACGCTTGTTTCACGAATTGCAGGTCGGCATAAACGCGCACCTCTTCGCTTACCAGTACGCCTCCCGCTTCAAGTGCAGCATTCCAGGTCAAGCCAAAATCTTTACGGTTAAAGCTGCCATTAAGCGTAAAACCCGCTTTGGTGTTGCCCCAGGGGTCTTTACCTATGCCGCCGTGTTCTACGTATAGGGTCACCGGCTTTGTTTCGCCATGTAGGGATAAATGGCCCTGAAGTTCATAGTTTGACTCGTTTATTTTTTTGAAAGCAGTAGAGGTGAATTCTAGCCTGGGGTATTGTGCCGCGTCAAAAAAGTCGCCCGATTTCAAGTGATTGTCGCGATCACCGTTTCCTGTATTTATAGAATCTGCCGCTGCGCTAAAGCGGATGTTTGCGTTTTCAAAATCATCTCCTTCGGTTTCGGCTGTTGCGTCAAAGGCGTCAAATTTACCCGAGACATTGCTGAACATCATGTGTTTTACTTTGAAGCCTATTTCAGAGTGTGTGGGGTCGATTGACCATTTTGTATTTGCCATTGTTTCGTTGTTTTTATGTTTAAGAAATTTTGTTTGGATTGTTTTGTGAAAAAGCAGCAGCAACTGTCATCAACATTGATCCTGCTTCCGAATAGTCATTATCGTATAGCGCTCTCATTTGATGATAATCGCGATGCGGTGTTTATAAGATTGCTAGGCATTCATGCTCATGGGCACCTCCATTAAGAGTATTTCTGCGTCCTGACTCAAGGCCTTGATGGGCACAGTTGTTACCTCCCAAATACCAAAACCATCGCGACTATTGACCTCGGTGCCAGCGATATTAAAATCCCCTTTTAATATAAACGCATATAAGCCATTCCCGGTTTTTTTGATTGTGTAGTCGACCGCGTGTTCTTTGTCGAAAGCGCCCAAGTGAAACCAAGCGTCTTGATGTACCCATACGCCCGCATCGTTGGCGCTGGGTGAAAGGATTTGCTGGAGTGTGTTGTGGCGGTCTTTGACATCTAGTGTGATTTGATCGTAGCGAGGCGTCACATTTTTTTTGTTGGGGAAAACCCATATTTGCAAAAACTTTACCTCGGCATCTTTATTGCGATTGTATTCACTATGTTGAATGCCCGTACCGGCGCTCATTACTTGTATGTCGCCATGGCGTATGGTAGCAATATTGCCCATGCTGTCTTTGTGTTCTAAGTCGCCCGACAGGGGAATGCTGATGATTTCCATATTGTCGTGTGGGTGTGTGCCAAAGCCCATTCCAGGAGCCACAACGTCGTCATTGAGTACACGCAATACACCAAAGTGCATGCGCTCGGGGTTGTAATAGTTGGCAAAGCTAAAAGAGTGGTGGCTGTTGAGCCATCCGTGATTGGCCTGTCCGCGGGTTGCGGCTTTATGCAAGACGGTGTTGTCCATAATTTTCGAATTCGTATTGGGGATATGATTAAAACCGGTGATGTCGGGTAGCGGGGTGGCGTCGAGCGCTTTTAGTTCGTCGATGCCATTCACGAGCACTTTACCCATCGCGGCTGAGGCAACAAACATGCTCGTGCCGAGGAAGCTTTTGCGTAGGAAATTTTTTCTGTCCATTGTGTAATGGGGTTGAATTTTATGCTACAAATGTCCGAAGCTAATGAGCTACCACAAATAATGTAGATTAAGAAAAGGCTGTGTTTGGTTGCTTGTGCTTTTATGTCCTTTATCCGGATTGTGCCCGAATGCTTAAAGAATGCCCCTTGGCCTGACGGTGCGACGCAACGGATGTTGATAGAAAAGAAAAGGGCCGACCCTACAAGTATCACATGCCCTTTAAATACGCGGCTTTCATTTTGCTCATAAACTCGGGCGTCACCCCGATATAGGCAGCTATTTGTTTTTGGGGCAAGCTATTGATGAGCGAGGGATAGGTCTTGCAAAATTTCGCAAAACGTTCTTTGGCGCTGAGTTCGAGATTGTCTAATACCCTTTGCCGGCTTGCCACGGTTGAGTTTTGAATCAGGATGCGAAAATAGCGCTCAAATTTAGGCACCTTCTCATATAACAACTCTTGATTGCTTTTGCTCAGGATAAGCAATTTGGAATCTTCCAGCGCATCTATATTCAATAGAGCGGGCTTAGCGCTGAGCAAGCTGTACATGTCGGTAATCCACCAGTTTTGCGGCGCAAATTGCAAGATGTGTTCTACACCATTTTCGTCCACAGAGTAAGCGCGCAAGCAGCCCGAAAGCACAAAGGCCGAATGCTCGCAAAGGGCCCCTTCGCGCAAAAGAAATTCTTTGCGCAGCAGGGTTTTTTCTTGCAGCAAAGAATAAAAATAATCTTGCTCCACATCACTGAGCTGGATAATTTTTTGTGTATGTTCAACAATGAGTGATCGATGCATGAAAAGGAAAAAGACAATCAAATATAAAGCAATGCGCAACAAAAAAGGCACACGATTCAATCGTGTGCCTTGTATTAAAAGTGTTATAATTATTTATTGAGCACGAGGCGGAATGTTGCACTCTCGTCCCCCGTTGTCACATGGACAAAATAGATGCCACTTGCTATTGATGGGGTCAATGAAATCGGGGCGTTTATAAGGCCATTTGAAACGATCGTTTCGCTGCGCTGCACAACCTGACCCAACATATTAGCGACCACAATAGACGCTTGGCCAGTATAATGGTTTTTCAGGCTTCCCTTAATGGCAAAAGTGCCGTCGTTAGGGTTGGGGTAAAGCACAGCGTTAAGCTTGTTTGTTATTAGGGTTTTTGTAGATGCGGGAGACAAATTGCCGTCGATCAACATAAACCGTGTTGTGGGCGTCATTCCTGTAAAGTTTGCTGCGAAGCCTACGTAGCCCGTTCCGGCAATCATCGTTGGGATTAACGCTACCGAATTTAAAATAGTTATCGTAGAGTCCGTAAGCTCGTCTGTTTTGAGTAGCTTTAAAGTAGAGGGTATTGCTCCAGCCAATTCCGCGTCGGTGAAATAAACAATCGCCTGGTAGGATGTGGCCGCACCTGGGTTGTTGGGAATGAACGAAACCTCTTTTAATGACCTTTTTGACGGAGAAAATATTGATTTCACAAAACCGGTACCAGATCCCGTAATGGTTGTTTGTAGACAGCCCAAATCGTTGGATATGTCTTTAATGCCCGCAATCAAGTTGTTATTTGTGGGATTATAAAAGTAAACCTCTTCGCCTTTGTGTACATCCCAAGTGCGGGTGCTTGAAAGCGCTGTTTCTATTGGTGTAATAAGATCAGGAATGCTATCATTGTTTTTTACATTGATGGTCATCGTGTCAAAATTGGGTTGGACATAAACCTTGCTGCCCATAGGGCTTAATGTAAAATCAAGGATAATGTTCTTGTTGTCTTTAACCGCGCCATTGTCGAACACGGTTAAGTCTGCATATTGTGTTGCTGTACTTCCCAAGGGGAAGGTCAAGCTTGTAGCGCTTAAAGTATAATCTCTGCCAAGAACAGCCGATCCGCCGGCCACCTTCAACAAAGCGACAGGGCTACCGCCCACAAAGGCAGGGCCGGTAGGCTTTAATCCTATTTTGTAGGTAGTGCTTGAAGGGCAAGACGAAGAAGAAGAAAGTTCTGAAGTATCAAGACTTACTTGGTCAAATCCTATATAAGAGCAAGGAACATAAGCCGCACCAACCCCAACAGCATACCAAGCGTCGGTAACGCTTTTTACTTCGGGCGAGCAGGCGCCATACAGCGTTTCGGTTACAGCAATAGATGCCGTACGACAATCGGCAAAGGTGGCCGTGCTGGCCAATACTAGTTCTGTCTGATACAATATGATGGGGGATTTTGCCCATCCTAATCCTGTAACAGAATAGGCGTTTCCTTTGTCATTGGTGCCCGAGCCGCCATCGGTGAGCAGGAAGTAAAACTTGTTGAAAACGCCACTGTTGTTGTGTACGCTTGTAGCCCAAAACGTGCCCCCATAGGTATCGGGGTTATTTCTTATTTTAGGGAAATCCATTCTACGCAAGGGTGCGCTTGGCCTGATTTCTTCGCCTATATGCCATGGTTTTTTAGAAACGGCATCTACCTCGAGAGGGTTGGCATAATGTTCAATTGTTGCCGCCCAGCAGTCGCTAAAGCCTTCGTTCATTGCTCCAGACTCTCCAGAATAAACAAGATTTGACGTGGCCGAACATATGCCATGTCCGATTTCGTGCGCAGTGACATCAAGGCTAGCCAATGGGTCAAAACCTCCCGAACTTGAGCCCGAGCCATCTCCATAAGTCATAAAAGAGCCGTTCCAAAAAGCGTTGTTGTAGTTGTTGCCATAGCGCACATAGCTTTGAAGGATCCCGCCTAGGTCGTCCCAGCTATTGCGTCCATGTTCGTTAAGCCAATAATCATAGACCATTTCGGTGCCCCAATGTGCGTCTAAAGCAATGGTGTGTGCGACAGCGGTTGGCCAGGTATTGGTAGGGCTAGAAAAATTGGTCGCCGAAGCATAGCTGGTTGTGTTGTTTAAATTGAGCGTGAGAATCCCGTTTCCCCTTGTTGAATCAAACAAAACATAGGTAGAAGCGGGCTTTGAGGTTACGAAAGAAACGTTGCCACTGTATCTTGAGTTTCCTGTGGCCGCAGTGTGTTTTATCAACGCGTTTACATACAATATTTTCCCGTTATTTGCGTCCACAAAAACGTGCTGACGACTTAAAGGCTTTTCGGCATAAATGTCAAAACGATAGGCAAGGCGAACATTTCTATCTCCTTCACCGCCAATCATGTCATCTATCCAAACCAAAACGCCTTGCGGCATAAAAGAGGTATCGGGATTTTTGTAGCTTTTTTTAATAAAGATTTCCTCTTCAGGAATTTCCCATTTGTACAGTTTGGCGCCAACATGTTTCTTGGCCAAGGCAAATGCGGCCCTTTCCTTGATGCTAGGTTCTGTGGACGGCTTGCCGCTAAAAGAAAAATAATTAGCCGTAAGTAATTGAATCTTTTGGTTTTTGACAAGCAGCGTAACGCCACCAAATTCTGCTTTTATCCCTTTATAAAATTGACTATAACGCAAGGTTGTGAGCCCTGTCTTGGTGTTCGTGCTTTTTTGTGAAAGGAGTACATTTTCTTTGCCATCTACGCCCAAGTATTTTAGGAAGACATCATTTGCTTCTGTTGCTCCAATATTTGCGTTAGGAGCAAAACGAATGGTCTTTATGGTTTTGTCGATGGGGTTTCTTTCAATAGAAAGAATATTTCCGTCCTGTTGAGCATTAGCTGTGAATGCAAAAAGCCCAATGCTGAATAGAAAAGCGGCCTTAAGGATTCGGGTCTTTGTAGAAAAGTGCATGTTTTTTCGTTTTTGGTGATAAAGCAATCACAAGGTAATATAAATTTTAATGTGTGCGCCAAGGATGGCAAGTTTTTTTAAATCAAGAAGCCCCCTATAATTAAGCATTAAAACCAGCCGTTTACATCTTTGCTAATGAATCGAAAGCCGCTTTCCGCTCGGCAGGAATGAGCCCTCGGCTCGGATTTCTTTGTTATTTTCCATTGTTGAAAGGCAAAAGGGAAGCAAGGTTATTGGGCTAATTTTTCTTGTAACGCGGCAATCACCTCTGCGCTGTTGCCGATAAAAATATTTTTAGCCACAATGGCGACTGGCCTTTTGAGGAAAGTATATTCTTCTAAGATTAAGTCACAATAATCTTGTTCGCTCAGGATTTTTTCTTTGAGTCCACGAGCCGCATATTGCTGCGAGCGGCGAGTAAACAAGGCTTCGTAACTACCAGCCAGCAGCTTCATTTCCTCTAATTGCGCAGCCGTAATTTTATTTGTTTTGATGTCTTGCATGTCAAAAGAGGCGGCCTTATCGCCGAATTCTTTGATGATGCGCTTGCAAGTGCTGCAAGTGACGAGATGGTAGAGTTTTTTGGTCATTTTTATACATTAATGCGCTTCTAGCCAATTATCTCCTATGCCACTTTCGGCTTTGATGGGTACACCATTAGGTAGAACCATTGCATTTTCCATTTCGCGAATAATGATGGGGCGAACGATGTCTATTTCGTTGCGCGGCACATCAAAGACCAATTCATCATGTACTTGCAAAATCATCTTCGTTTGCAGCCCTTCTTTTTTAATGGCTTTATGCACCGCAATCATTGCCAGCTTAATCATATCGGCAGCAGTGCCCTGAATGGGCATATTGATGGCGTTTCGCTCGGCATAGCCGCGCACTACTTGGTTGCCACTGTGGATATCGGGAAGCCAACGCTTTCGGCCAGCGATTGTTTGCACATAACCATAATCGTTTGCAAAAGCCATTGTCGCGCTCATATATTTTTTCACCCCTTCAAATTGCTCAAAATAGGCATCGATAATGCTTTTGGCTTCGGTGCGCGAAATACCCAAATTCTCTGCTAAGCCAAATGCCGACTGACCATAGATGATCCCAAAGTTTACCGCTTTGGCATTGCGGCGTTGGTTTTTGTCTACCTCGCTTTCGGCAATACCATATACAGTGGCTGCGGTGGCGGTATGAATATCTTTCTCGTCTTTGAAGGCCTGAATCATGCGTTCATCGCCACTTACGGCCGCTACAATGCGCAATTCTATTTGCGAATAATCGGCAGAAAGCAACACATGGTTTTCGTCGCGCGGAATAAAGGCTTTGCGTATTTCGCGGCCGCGGTCGGTGCGGATAGGAATGTTTTGTAGGTTGGGATTATTACTACTCAACCTACCGGTAACGGCTACCGCCTGATTGAAAGAAGTGTGCACCCTTCCCGTTTTAGGATTGATAAGTAGGGGCAAAGAGTCGACATAAGTACTCTTTAATTTACTTAGCTCACGGAACACTAAAATGTCGTCCACAATTTTGTGTTTGCTGCGTAATTTCTCTAACACATCTTCCCCCGTAGCGTATTGCCCTGTTTTGGTTTTCTTCGCTTTGGGGTCTAGCTTCATATGGTCGAACAGCACCTCCCCCAACTGTTTTGGCGAAGCTAGATTAAAACGAACTTCGGCTTGGGCATAGACGCTTTCTTCGGCAGTGGCAATGTCTTTTTGCAATTCTTGTGAATAGCTATTCAAGAAGCCCTCATCAATGCGAATGCCTTCAAATTCGATATCGGTGAGTACCGGCACCAAGGGGTTTTCAATAGTTCGGAATACGGGCTCTACTTCTTTTTCTTTTAGCAAAGGGTCGAATACCGTTTTTAATTGCAAGGTTACATCAGCATCTTCGCCGGCGTATTCTTTCACGGCCTCCACATCGGCATCACGCATGTTGCCTTGTTCTTTACCTTTTTTGCCAATCAGGGTTTCGATGGAAACCGGTTCGTAGCCAAGATATTTATTGCTCAGTACATCCATGTTGCGTTTGCCCTCGGGCTCGATTACATAGTGGGCAAGCATGGTGTCGTAAATGGAGCCTTTTAATTCAAGGCCATACCATTTCAACAACAGCATATCGTACTTGATGTTTTGCCCAATCCACTCCCGGCTTGGCTCTTCAAAAACAGGACGAAATTTTTCTATAATGGCGAGCGCCGTATTGCGCTCGGCGGGTAAAGGCAAATAATAAGCTTTGGCTTTTTCCCAAGCAAAGCTCATCCCTACGAGTTCGGCAAGATTGGCATCAATGTTGGTTGTTTCGGTGTCGAAGCAAACCGATTTTTGTGCTGATAATTCATTGAGGAAAGCGTCGAGATTATCGGCAGAAAGTAAAACATAATCGTGTGTCGTATTGCTGATGTTGTTGACGCTTTGAGGTAGCAAGTCAAAAAGCATTTGCTGCACATTGCTGCTATCGCTTTCTGGTAAAGCTTTGGGCGATGCTGCAGGTTTTGTTTTAATGGCATTTCCAAACAAATCAGTATTGCCTGTTGGGGCGCTTGAAGGAGTGGCGCTCGCTGCGCTCGCGCCCAACAACCTTGTCGCCAT
>JAIXWS010000087.1 GCA_027491165.1 Sphingobacteriales bacterium
ACTTTTGATGCTTTGCCTAGCTTAGCCATTTTATTGAGTGTGGCCACACGTACTCTGAAAAATTCGTCAAGATTGTTGGAGAAAATACCCAAGAAGCGCAATCTGTCATACACTTGCACACTTGGGTCTTTGGCTTCTTGCAATACGCGTTCGTTGAAAGATAACCAACTCAAATCGCGGACAATAGGCTCTTTTACTTTAGTCATAATATTGTTTTCATTAAGGTGCTACCCATGCACGAAAGTAAAAAGGAGCGACCTAAATGCAGTATTAAATTTTGGTGAACATATAGGCTATTATGGCCATTTAATTTTTACTACAGCTTCTTCATTTTTTTTAAGAAAAGACACAATAGGGTAGCGGCTATTCCCATCTAAAATCATCAAACGAGCTGAGTTGGGTGCTTCGAGGCCTTCATTCAAGGCTTTGATGATCATAAGGTTTTCACCTTTTTTCAATTTTATAGTGATTGTATTTTTCTCGTTTGTGATTTGAAATGGCCCAACAAGCAGTTCATTATTTAGGCTGATGCTTAATGAGTCTTGATCGCTTAAGCCGCCGTCCCAAACTTCTAGTTTTATTGCGCCACTTTTTACAGTGAACGATTCGGAATGATGACTAGTAACAATAGCACTTATATTGCTGTCTTTAGTGCCATCGGGTGTCAGTAGAATTTTTGCTTTTTCGGGCACATTTAAATGTATAGTGCCACTACCACACATCTTTTTTTGTTCGTCTTGCCCCATAAAGTAGCCACTCAGCTCGGTTTTTTTGTGGTTAATTTTGAGTAAAGCGTTTATGTAGCAAAAGTTGCTCTCTTTTGATTTCGTACTGATCAGTTTTTTTTCAGAAAAAATCATTGCTTTTTTTGCTTTTAAAAATTGTGCTGTTAAAGATGTTTTGGTTTCGTTGATACCGCCCTCATCTAATACGCTATAGCCCGACCATTTATCATTATTCCTGCCTATTATGATTGAATATTTGTAGGAGTCGGAATGAGAAAGCAATAATGTTCCGCTGAAATAGAGGCTGTCTTGTTGGCAAAAGCCATTTGTATTGAATCCAATAAAAAGTATAAGAAAAAATATTTTTTGAAACATTCTTATGTTTTGTGCAAACAAACACTATTTTTACGAGTAATTAAAAATCCAAAATAATGAAAAAAATATTTTCCCATAAGCTCATTGCTGCGTTTTGCTTTTTGGGCATTTTTTTAATGGCTGTTCCTCAGAAAGCGCATAGTGCTTTCCCTATTAATCAAGAAAGTGCTGCTAAAATTGAAAAAGAACATGCATTGGCTCAAGCACAAATTGCACATGCAGAAAAGCAACAGCAAGCCAAGGCGCAGACTGCAGCAAAGTCTTCTGGCAGCAACAATAGCGATCAAGGGATTTATGGTATTGTTTCTATTGCATTGGGTGTTTTGGGCTGGTCTACTAGCGGGCTAGGTTTTGGTTTTTTATTGTTACTAGGTGCTTTTATTACAGGTATTATTGGGGTTAATAGAAAACGAAAGTATAAAGGATTAGCCCTTACAGGTTTAATTTTAGGGGCCTTGGGTATTTTGATTTTCCTATTTGCAGTGCTTATTTTTGCATCACTTGTCCTTTAAATCTTGACTTCTAAAAATATTAAAAAAGCTCAAAGACAAAAAATGACCAAGATAGCGATCTTGGTCATTTTTCCTTTTATACTATTGCTTCTACCCAAAACCCTTTTTGATCATAGTCATTACACCCTTTGTATTGTTCAATTCATGAGTGGTAAAGATTGTGTTAGCTGCGGTTTGACAAGGGCTTGCATGCACCTTATTCATCTCGATTTTAAAGCGGCAGCCTATTTCAATAAAATTAGTTTTATCGTATTGCCCATCCTTTGCGGACTATTAATTGCTGAACTATACCAAACAATAAAGGCATACCGCGCTTTGCGAAAAGCGAGTAGTCAATCCTCCAAGACTATTTCTTAAAGACTGCGAATGGTACGAATAAGCTTGGACGTTGAATAGCCTTCTACAAAAGGAATAATCGCCACTCGTCCACCATTGGCTTCTACTTCGGAAGCGCCAATAATGTTTTCTTTGGTATAATCGCCCCCTTTTACCAATACCTGTGGTTGTATCAATTGTATTAATGCAAGAGGTGTATCTTCTTCAAACAAACATACCGCATCTACACACAATAGTGAAGCCAATTGAAAACTACGGTCTGCTTCATTATTAATGGGGCGCTCATTTCCTTTTAGCCTTTTTACCGAAGCATCATTATTAACCCCTACTATTAAGATATGTCCCTCATTAGCTGCTTGTGCCAGTAGGTCTAAATGTCCATGATGTAGTATGTCGAAACAGCCATTGGTAAATACAATTTTTCGGCCTTTTACTTTTTGGCTTTGTACAAAATGATACAGCTTTTCGCGGCTCATGATACGCTCCTTAATCCACTCTAATTTGCTCATCTTTTACTTTGTTGTAAATAGGAAGAAAAATAAAGGCAATAATCCCAAAAAGGGCAATAATCAATGTTTGGGCTAGCCAAGATATCCATCCGAATGCCAAGCCAAATGCAGATTTGACGCCATAAAGCATATTCAATACCATCTGTATGGCTTGAGGATAAGCTCCTAGTCCGCCTGGGGTAACAATCATGCCTATACTGCCAAAAACCAACACCGACAAGGCGGCACCTATACCTAAATGCTCTGTAGCAGGTAATGCCCAAAAGCCAATATAGATTAGGGATAAATAACAGCCCCAAACAAGGAAGGTATACAGTATAAATAAGGCACGTTTTTTCATGGCCAAAATAGAGGAAACACCTTCTGCAATGCCTTTGATAAACAATCCTATTTTACCTGTTTTGTTTCTTTTATAAATGAATACCAATAATGCGATCAATCCACCGATTCCTGCCAATGCGGCCAAGATCATCATCGGTAGGTTTTTGCCTTCCATTTTGCCAGCAAGATAATGTACATATTCATTGATAATATCCGCTTGAACGGCAAAGGTGAGCAAGCAAATCAACAAAAGGCATAGCAAGTCAAATGCACGCTCAGCAACTATAGTGCCAATGATTTTATCTGCTGGTTCATTTTCATATTTGGCCAGTATAGTGCATTTGGCCACTTCGCCCATTCGGGGTAGCAAAAGGTTTGTCAGGTAGCCAATAAATACAGCCGCTGTAATATTAAAAACGGATGGTTTGAGTTGGAGCGGTTCTAACATTAATCGCCAGCGTAAGGCTCTAAAAAAATGAGATAAAAAACCAATAAGGATAATCGGGTATAAAATCCAAGTGCGCTCCGAAACTTGAGACAAGGACATTTTAAGTTCGCTCATGTCTTGCGGACTGAGCTGTGAATATTGGTAGTAAACCAAGGCAAATCCTAAGCCGAAAAAGATGGCATATTGGAGTAAGACAAAAGCTTTCTTTTTCTTCATACGAATCAATTAAATCAAAATTTAGAGCATGTTATCTGCCTTCGGGAAAACGACAGTTGGTTTATGCAGTTTGGCCAATTCAAAATCCATTAGGGCATAGGACATGATAATTAAGGTATCACCAACTGAAACTCTCCTGGCGGCTGGTCCATTTAGGCAAATCATGCCACTACCACGCGTGCCTTTAATAACATAGGTTTCAATGCGCTCACCATTTTCCATATCCACAATTTGCACTTTTTCATGCTCAATGATATTGGCAGCATCCATCAAGTTTTCATCAATGGTTATACTACCAATATAATGTAGGTTTGCCTCCGTTACCTTGGCATGGTGTATTTTCGATTTGAGTATTTCTATTTGCATAGCGGCGCAAAGGTAATTAGACAATTTGGTAATTGGACTACTTGAAAAGGGTATTTTAATGGATCAAATTTCAAAAATATCACCTTCCTTACTGGCAAAAGAAGAGGCAAAAATGCTCCTTGCCTCTTGCTCAAATTCAAGGGTGCTTTTGTATTTTGACGAATAATGACCTAAAATTAATTGTTGTGCATTGGCTTTTTGAGCAAGGCGTGCGGCTTGTTTAGCAGTGCTGTGGTAGCGACTACTCGCTCTTTCTGCATCATTTTCTAAATAGGTGCTTTCGTGGTAAAGAAGATCAACGTTCATGATTTGTGGTAAAAAAGATTCGGTGTATAGGGTATCCGCACAATAAGCATATCGTTTTTCGGGTTTGCCCATTTCGGTAACCCATTCGTTTTGCACCACAAAACCATCCTTACCTGTATAGTCTTGTCCTGCTTTTAGTTGTTTGTAATATGCTGCTGGAATTTCGTAATAGCTGCATCTTTCGGGTAATAGTTTTCTGCTTTTTGCTTTTTCAGTTATTAATAATCCTTGGCAAAAAATACGATGCTCTACCGGGAAGCAACTAAGTGAAAATAAGGAGTTGTCTGCTATAGTGGCTATGCCATCGGGTAGGGGAATGAACTGTAATGGGTAACTTAAAACCGTATCGGCTACATTTAATATTTGTTGCATCAGGGGCATTAAAGGCGCTGGTGCATAGAGGTTCAATGCTTCTGTTCGGCCCAAAAGGCTCATCGAATTGAGTAATCCCGGCAATCCAAAATAATGATCGCCATGCAAATGACTGATAAAAATATGCCGAATTTTATGCCAACTGATTCCATGTTTTTTGAGCAAAACCTGTGCCGCCTCGCCACAATCTACCATTATATAGGTCTCTTCGATATTAACGATTTGACAGGTAGGGTATCGGTCGTGGGCGGGTAGGGCAGAGTTATTGCCTAGTATGCTAATCTTCATAATTATCTATAAATAGAATCTTTAGCAATCTACAATGCTTTTGCATAATTTTGAACATTGGCAATGTTTATATTTTATAATGATGACAAAAGTGTTCAAATATGTTTTGCTCCTTTTAATAGCAACAAGTATCAGTTTTTTGAGCTGTACTAAAGACGTTGCTATACCCGATAGCAATTCTGTTGACATTAGTTTTAATGTGCCCCAAGGATGGCCCAGTCCCTATTATAGTTTTGTCAATAATCAATTGACCAATGCAGGTTTTAAATTGGGCCGAAAATTATTCTACGATACACGCTTATCGCGTGACAATACCATCTCTTGTGG
>JAIXWS010000059.1 GCA_027491165.1 Sphingobacteriales bacterium
AAAGACATTCCCTTTTTGAAACCGGTCATCCGTAACAGCGCTGCAGAAGGAATAGCCATTACAAAATAGGCAGCAAAAAAAGCAGTGGCGACGAGATAAGATTGTGTATCGGTAAGTTCGCAAGCAATCTTAAGATAAGGGATTAATTGGCTATTGCTCCAAGTAATAAAACCAAAAACAAAAAAGAGACAAGCGATGATGATGAGTGCAGGAAGGTATTGTTTGTTGTTATTTTGAGCCATAAAAATGTTTTGTTGCAGCCAAAGTAAAACATTATTCTACAATTAGGCAATTAAGACTGCAACAATAAACATTAAAATGCGGCATCCTGGAAGGCACGACGGCGGGTCAATTTCAAATCTTGTAACACTTGAGCCTTTACACTGAGTGAAAAATTAAAGGACTTCCGAAAGCCAAAGGGAATCATGCCTAAACGCATTTCCCAACAATGTAAATCGCGATAAATATCAATTGAAGAGAAGGTGATTTGCTTTTCTACAATATTATAACCCGTAGCCACCGCTACTTTCCAACGGCTGGTAAAATTAATATCACCATTGAGGTTAATCGTTTGGCTTACTACAGAACTATCGCTTTTTGAAAAAGCCGATGGACGCCTTTCAAGATTGAAGGCATAGGTGAGATTGACTGTCCATGGAATATTAAAATCAACATAATTATAATAGCCATTATTGCGCATCAAACTTCTAAAATCCTCATTGTCTTTGGCTGCTTCGGCATTTTTACTGGGCTTTTTTTCTTTGGAACGAAAGGAGGTACCAAATCCAAGTTGTGCAGTGGATAAACGGGCCAAACCATTGCCCGAAGCTTGTGTGGTGCGCGGGGTGCGGCGCATGGCTACATAATCATATTGGTATGGGTCAAAATTGGCGCTGGCATTGATGTTTAATTTATTAGCAATATTGGTCCGAGCAGTAAAACGGAAAAAATCCCAATTAAAAGAATCGGCAGCAAGATTGTAATTGGTATTAAAATCTAAGGCATCGAGCAGCACGACATTTTTAAAACCAGTAAGCGTATCCTTGCCATTGCGCACTTTCATTTGCAGATTATTATTGAGCCCAAAAGACATCGAACCATTGCGGCCTTGTGGGGGCAGACCAATAATGGATTGTTCGTAAGGCGACAAGTAGGTTAATCTTTGGGTCGAATCTAAACGAGCTTGGTAGTAATAATTAAAGGGGGCTTTGGCAAAATCAGGACGATAATTCAAGCCTACTGAAGGACGTAAAGTGTGCCTAAATCCTTTAATAGCACCTTTTTTAAACAATTTCATCCCATAGATTTGGGTATTCAGCGAAAAGCCTCCATTAAAATCACGAGAAGAGGCAAACCCTCGATCAATTAGGGTATCAACACGCTGTGTAATATCATTAAAAGACCTTTGGGTTTTGAGCGTATTCCAATATTCATTGTAAGCCATATTAACCGTAAGCGTTACAAAACGCAAAATGCTGTAGTTGGCAGAAATAGGAATCGAATGCCTCATCCCATTTTGGAAATCAGAAAATTGCAATTTATTGAGCTCAAAAGAGGAATCATAAAAAGTAATACGATTGAGCGAATTAGCCGTATAGCCTACAGTGATTTTTTCGTACCAACGAGCCGAGCCCACCGGGTTTTTGCGGGCAAAAGGGGTACGCGCATTGATAAAGAAATTAAGCTCGGGCAATGTAACACTTACTTGTTTGTTGGTGGTATTTTGGCTATGCCGAGCAGCCAATGTCAAGCTATAGGGTTTACCCTCCCAGCGCTTGGTAAGGGTAATATTAGATTGAAATTGGTTATTTAAAATCTGTGTGGTATTGAAGCTATTGTTTGCAAAGAAGGTACCTGACTGTACGTTTACATCTGCATTAAAATTAAGATTGGGTAATGATTTATCGTCCTTATTATGTACCCACTGAAAGGCAAAGTCTTTTTGAATGGTTGCCGAAGGGTCATAATCTTCACCCGTTTTATTCACCGCATAGCTAAGCGATACTTTTCCGTTGTAATGATACCTATTAACGTAATTGCTATTGAGATAGGTAGCAAAACTACCCTTGGTAAAAATGTCTGTTTGCAATTGCAGATCAACATAATCATTGAGATAGAGATAATAGCCACCCCTCAAAAAACCAAGACCTCTATTGATTTCGGTAACATAACTCGGTAAAATAAATCCTGAACGGTGTTTTTCATTATTGACAGGAAAATAGCCGAATGGCAAAAACAGCGGTGTGGGCACCCCTTCAATTTCGATATTGGCCGAACCCGTGGCAATGGCTTGTTCAGGAATGATTTTTATGCGATTGGTACGAATACCAAAATGTGGGTGTTCTAATGCGCAAGTGGTGTAAATATTTTTGTAGCCATATAATGACTTATCGGGGTTACGCTTTATCTGCTCACTAATCACAAAACCCTCGCCATATTGACTTCGTGCATTATGGATAATGGCCCTTTGGGATTTAAAATTATATTGAAGTGAATCGTAAGAAACCTTTTCGGCACCTTGTTCAAAAGTAGGAGCATTAGCCTTTTTCTTACTCGTATCGGCCAGCACAGAAGCCTTGGCAATATTAGAATTTTGGTTGAACTCAATTTTGGGTGCACTCAATTTTCGACCATCATAATCCACCTTAGCATCGCCATAGAGTTGAAAATTATTAGACTTGATATCCATTACCGCAGAGTCTGTTGCTGTAGCCACAACTACATCGTCTAAAGCATCCTTCGAAATTTTTATGCCAAGCCTATCTTCTAAACTACCTGAAGCTGCGGCAGAACTGTCCTTTTGTGGCGATAAAATACTTGTGTCGCTTTTTAGCGCAGTATCCTTTATTTTTGCGACAGCACTGTTGGTATCTGTTTTCATTTGCCCAAACGAAAAAAGCGGTAAAACGAGCAAAGCAATAAAGGCGATTAAGCATCGCTTTAATCGATTTGCCGAATGTTTAAAATTAGTTTTACCGTAGTGGGGCATACTTATAAATGGATGCAAAAGTAACTATTAAATATAGACTAGAATACAAACCTGTAATAATATAGAAATTTTAGCATGAAGCGAATCATATGCTGTTTGATGCTTGCCAGTCAAGTTTTAGGCTCTAACACTAGCAAAGCACAAACAAAGAAAATAGAGAAGGTAGTTATCGATGCTGGCCATGGCGGCACCGATGCTGGGGCGCGTGGCGCTTCTGGCATGCTCAATGAAAAAGACATTGCCTTGGCCGTTTCTTTAAAAGTGGGACGATTAATAAATGATAGCCTGCGCTCTGTAAAACCAATTTTCACCCGAACCACTGATGTTTTTATACGTTTATCCGACCGTCATGAAATAGCCAATCAAGCAGCGGCCGACTTATTTGTTGCCATTCACGTAAACGCTAGTCCAGGTAGTTATGAAAAGATAAAAGTTGGTAGCAAAACAGTTGGGAAAGGTAAAAAACGAAAAACGGTTCCCATCTACAAGACCATCCATCACCGCGAAACAGGTGCCAATGGCACAGAAACCTATGTCCTTGGTTTGCATCGCAACAGCCAAAAAGAAAGCGCCATAAGTGAATTTGGTGAAAATGTCACCGAAGAACCGGGCATGTTGAATATTAACGACCCACAAACGGCAATTATTATTGCCCAATATTCTCAAATGTTCTTGAAAAAAAGCGTTTCCTTGGCCCAAAAGGTTCAAGACGAGTTTGCGATGCAAGGACGTAAAGATTTGGGTGTAAAACAAAAGGGATTAGAGGTATTAGCAGGTTGTGTGATGCCTGGGGTGCTTATAGAAATCGGTTTCATTAATAATGCCCAAGAAGAGGAGTACTTAAACAGCGAAAAAGGACAAAATGAGGTAGCTTATGCCATCTTCAAAGCCATTAGAAATTACAAAAGAGAGGTTGAAAAAACCAATTTATAAATATTTTTTAGAAGAAAATTGCTCAATAGTTTGCTTTTCAATCAGATTTTTCTACTTTTAAGCCTTGTAAACATATTTGTACTAAATGAAAAAGAGTGTTAAACTTATATTACTGTCTGCTTTAGGAGCTGTTTCTGTATTTTCTACCGTGTTTTTGTCTTCTTGTAAAAGAGAGAAGTGCAAAACGGTCTCTTGCCAAAACGGTAGTGTTTGTAATGAAGAAACGGGTGCTTGTAAATGTGCTCCTGGATTCGAAGGTTCAATGTGTGAAATTACGACGCGTAACAAATACATTGGCACTTGGAATGTAGATGAAACAGGTACGGCTTCATCGCGTAACAACTACATTATTGCTATCGAAAAATCGTTACTACCTGGAGCTACTCCAGCTGATGTACAAATCACCAATCTGAACAACAGTACTTTTGACCGTGTCAATGCTCGTGTATCTGGCGATACTATTAATATCAGTGAGCAAACCATCAACAATGTTAAAATTGTAGGTCAGGGTTACCTTAAAAATGATACATACTACGGTTTGCACGGTTCTTTAGTGCTTCGCTATAAAGTAATTTACCTGAAAAGTGGTGATGAAAATGATTTTGGATATGTAATTGGCATGCCAGCCAACTTGCATAAATAATGTGCATTACAAGACTAATTGATAAAAAAGACGTGCAAAAAATGCACGTCTTTTTTATTGTAGCTACCTTCACAACTTAATACGTCTAAAAAGTGGACCTCAAAAAAATCATTCTTGACTTAGCCGTTATCAAAAAAACAGTAAACTTAAGTAAGCGCATTGTTTTGCCTGGCTTTGAGGGTGTTTCTTTATATGATTCTGGGAAGTTCTTTTTAGAAAATATGAACAATGTAAACCTAGCCGATCGCTGTTCGGCGGTTACCTACAATTTCCTAACAGCATTGCCTCCGACCCTCCTTTTTTTATTCACCCTAATACCCTATTTACCCCTTAATGATGTGCATATCACCATCCTCACCACACTTAAATTAATGATACCCAACAAAGAAACTTACGATAAGGTAAGTGGTGTGATTAATGACTTTTTAAACAAAGAACAGCGCTCGCTGCTTTCCTTCAGTTTGTTACTTACTTTGTTTTTTTCTTCAGAGGGGATGATGGGCTTGATGCGGTATTTTGACCGCGACCAAAAAGTATATATCGCTCGTGGCACAATGAAACGTCGCTGGGCGGCCATTAAATTGACCATTATGCTTATTGGAGTAGTATTATTGAGTATAGTGGCCATTATTATACAAACCAAAACAGTAAATGAACTCTTGCTCAGCATATTTGGCAACCTCTTTATTATCAAATTATTCAGCCTCTTGGTATTGTTTTTTATTATTTTCTCCGCGATATCTTGCATCTATATTTACGGCCCATCTCTTTCTCATCGTTTTCGTTTTTTTTCGGCAGGCGCCATTTTTGCCAGCACAATCTGTGTTCTTTCCTCTGCCTTATTTTTTTATGCTGTAGATCATTTTTTAAACTACAATAAAGTTTATGGCTCTATTGGCTCTTTGATTGCTTTTTTTGTTTGGATGTCTATTACCACAAGAATTATTATGCTCGG
>JAIXWS010000127.1 GCA_027491165.1 Sphingobacteriales bacterium
GGCGATAGGTGTACAAAACGTACATGCGCTTTGCCGGCTGCAGGTGCTGTTAAATCGTCAGTCAACACCAATGCGCTAATCTTAGAAAGAGAATCCACAGCGAAAATGGTGTAATTCTTATCTTTTGTGAACTCTAAATCTGCAGCGATAACGCTAGTCATCGTGCCACTCGCATTCACTTTAATGTTTCTTTTACCTGATTCAACAGTCAAATAGCCTGTGTTGCTCGGAAACGCTAAACCAGTTGTATTTATTTTTGTATTGTCTATTAATAAATCCACTGCTGGTGCATTGGGTGATGCATGGGCCACCATTACTTTGGCATAGGTTTTGGTAGTTTCTTCTTCTTTTTTACATGAATTCATGAGCAGCGAAGAACCCGCGATGAGCAACATGCTCGATAGATAAACGATTTTCTTTTTCATAGTTTAAAAAATTTATTTGATACAGTGCAAATGTAGCAGCTTTGTTTTTTTGTTTAACTTTTTATCAATTTTATTAAACAATTCTACTATTGATTTTAGTTATAGCTATTGGTTTGCCTACAGAATGGCTCAATTTCTTGTTGAACTATGTTGTAAAAAGAATGAGTTGCTTTTATTGATAAGATAAAAATGATTGATTTTAATTTTGTTTTGCCCAAATATCTTCATGAGCTTGGATGGTGTACACTAAAGTTGTTACCTACTGTAATGGCTGGTTTTAACTGGGCTTATATGTATTTAGATTGCCGCTCTATGGGTATATGTACCCATTAATAATAGGAAAAAATGATAATTAAAACAGCCCATCAGAACATGAACGCTCACTATGTTCCTTTCATTCTTGAAAGTAAAGTGTTTTAGCTGCTGCGTTCAATATTCAAAATTCAGAAAACAAAAATCAATCTATTGCCCTACTTTTGCAACTCATTTTTAGCACAATAACATTAATGGAAGCTACACTCGAACAAGCCGTCAAATTGGGTCTTCGCGAAGAAGAATTTGAAGCCATCAAAAAGATCATGGGGCGTACCCCAAATTTTACCGAAACTGCTATGTACTCTGTAATGTGGAGTGAGCATTGTAGTTACAAAAATTCTATCAAATGGCTGAAAACATTGCCGCGTGATGGTGCTCGCTTGTTGGTAAAAGCTGGTGAAGAAAATGCAGGTTTGGTAGATATTGGCGATGGTTTGGGCTGTGTGTTCAAGATAGAATCCCATAATCACCCTTCTGCTATCGAACCTTTTCAGGGGGCGGCAACAGGCGTGGGTGGTATTCACCGCGATATTTTTACGATGGGTGCTCGCCCCATTGCTTCCCTCAATTCTCTGCGTTTTGGTAAATTAGACAATCCCAAAACACAATGGTTGCTCAAGGGAGTGGTAAAAGGAATTTCACATTATGGCAACTGTTTTGGCGTACCTACAGTAGGCGGCGAAATCTATTTTGAAGACTGTTACCAAACCAACCCGCTGGTGAATGCCATGAGTGTGGGTGTGGTAAAAGCGGGTGAAACAGCCTCTGCTACTTCTTACGGAGCTGGCAATCCAGTATTTATTGTGGGTGCTGCAACGGGTAAAGATGGTATTGGTGGTGCCTCATTTGCATCGGCAGATATCAGCGAAAACAGTGCAGCTGATTTGCCTGCGGTACAAGTAGGTGACCCATTCGAAGAAAAGAAATTATTAGAAGCTTGTTTGGAATTGATTCAAACAAAAGCAGTAATCGGCATGCAAGATATGGGTGCCGCGGGCATCACTTGTTCCACTACCGAAATGAGTGCCAAAGGCGAACATGGTATGATTATCCACCTCGATAAAGTGCCTACACGTCAAGCCAATATGAAGCCTTGGGAAATGCTCTTGAGCGAGAGTCAAGAGCGTATGTTGGTGGTAGTGCAAAAGGGTAAAGAAGCCGATGTGCAAAAAATATTCGACAAATGGGATATCCATTGTGTCAACATTGGTGAAGTGACCACCGACCGTCAAATCAAATTCTATATGAATGGTGAATTGGTTGCCGATGTCAATGCCGAAAGTATGGTATTGGGTGGTGGTGCACCAGTTTACGAGCGCGAATACCGCGAGCCAGCATATTTACAACAAGTAAATGCCTTTAATCCTGAAACGATTGCTGTTCCTGCCGACCTCAAAGCAGTAGCTTTAGAATTGGTACAATTGCCTTCTATTGCCTCTAAGCGTTGGGTTTACGACCAGTACGATAGTATGGTGGGTACAGGCAATACCCATACCAACGAGCCAAGCGATGCGCCCGTTGTACGTGTGCATGGTTCCGAAAAAGCATTAGCAGTAACTACGGATTGCAACAGTCGTTATGTATTTGCCGACCCATACAAAGGGGCGATGATAGCCGTGAGCGAAGCCGCTCGCAATATTGTATGTAGTGGTGGCGAGCCAGTAGGTGTTACCAATTGCCTCAATTTTGGTAATCCTTATAATCCCGAGGTGTATTATCAATTTGTACACGCCATCAAAGGAATGGGTGAAGCTTGTACCAAATTCAACACACCCGTTACTGGTGGTAATGTGAGTTTTTACAACCAAAGTGAAGATGGTCCTGTATACCCAACACCCACAATAGGTATGGTGGGCGTGTTGGACAATCTTGATCAAAAAATGACGATGCATTTCAAAAATGCAGGTGATATTATTTATATGATTGGTACCCATCGAAATGATATTAATTGTTCCGATTATGCGCACAGCATATGCGGTGTTACGCATAGCCCAGCACCGCATTTTGAGTTAGAGGAAGAATTTCAAGTGCAACAAACGATTGCTCGCTTAATCCAAGAAAAAATCATTCTCTCAGCACATGACACGGCCGAAGGTGGTTTGTTTACCGCAGTATTAGAAAGTGCGATGCGCAA